>CAMWRO010000033.1 GCA_947176615.1 uncultured Porphyromonadaceae bacterium | reverse complement strand
ATATTGCCGTTCCCCGAAAATGAATTGAGGTGTCCGCCGTTTTCGTTGCAGACTATCACAATACCTTTTTCGGTAGTAACCAATATCTTTCCGTTTGAGTGGTTATAATCTACAAACACCGCTTTGCCTCCTTGGTTAGGTGAGAATGAACGGAGTTTGCCTCCATATTCATTTACTATAACGACATTGCCGTTTTCAATCTTTGGAATGATTGCCATTGGATTGAAAGAGGTTAGAGTTTTTCGATGGTGTAATAGTCACTGCTTACTGCTCCAACAGTTTTTCCAAGTTGGCTCTTTACTGCGTTTTTGATAAGGTCGAAGTTGATACCGCCAGTTGTCGCAGCCTCAACTACAATGCTGTCGCCTTTCTTTGCGCCCTCTCTCATGGAGCCACAGTCCTTTTTGAATGTCAGTCTGAATTTTGCCATAGCCTTTCTGTTTTAAGTTTTTCTTATGGTTTATGACCTATGACAAATCCCCAATAGGGCAGAAAAGAAAAAGGGTCGCTACCTTTGAACTTTCCTCTATTGGGTAGATAGGCTCTGGAATTGCCTTTGCAGTCACAATAGGAGAAAGTAGGTTGCGCCCTGTGAGGGTACAATCCTACCGTCCGACCTATTATTTGGACTGCGTTGATGAATTTTCCAGATTTATCTACGCCAAATAACTTGTCTTCAAGTCGTTTGTAATATGTCTTTTGTTATACTTTCTGTTTCGTTCAAACTTTTTAGGGGTTCAACTCTACGACAAAATTAGCCATAATTTCCTAACCATCCAAACGAAATCGCCAAAATCTAACAAAAAATCTTCAAATGGCAAAATTTCTAACCGACTTTCTTTCAGTCAAAAATGACATATATACCAAACTCTCCTCCAATATTTAGTTATATAGCCACTTTTTTTGAAAAAATTTTTTCAATCTCCATTTTAGCCATTTCCAAACAACTTTAGACCTCCTTTCAACATCCCTCCAAAATCATCTTTCCTCCTTTAATGAAGATGGATGGATTGAAAAGGTTTCCCTATTGCTTTTCCTAAATTTCAATGTTCTCTTTTTGTTTCCTTTCTCAAACGTTATTGAAAGGGAACACTCTAATATATAAAAGGAGGGATGATGTTTAGGGAGGGATAACGACTTTAACATATTTTGACATTTGACGGTCTGATATGAGGATAATTGCAGTTAGACAATTGGTATATAGGTGAATATCTCCATTGAAAAGTTAGTTAGCCTTTGGATTGAGGATTGAATGATAGTAATTATATATAAAGAGAGAATGAGCCATTCTTACTTATTTGACCTATATACGCTTTTATATAGGTTATTGGTTTGATATAGTGGCAATTATGGCGATTAAATGGAGTTGCAGTTAGAGTATGGGGATTGATTGGAGTAATATCTATATATAAAAGGAAAGACCCTCTTTCCATCTGTTCATTACCTACGGTCATTATAAAATCCGATACCGATAACATTTCCAATCAGTTATGGCTAATCAAAAGGACAGTAGTTAGAGAATGGCATTTATGGAGGCAATATTTATATATAAAAGAAAATGCCTCTTTCCATCTATACATTATCTACGGTCATTATAAAACCACATACCAATAACATTTCCAATCAGTTATGGTAGCTTATGGAGAGTATAGCCATTAGAGCCTTTTTCATCCGTTCAATAATAGTATATATAAAGAAATCACCACTATCCACAAACCAATACCTATCCTCATCATTAATGCTGATAATGTAGTATATTCCAATGGCTTATGAGATTTAATGATACAATAGGCTGAATTATAGAGTGATTGGTGATAATGGAATGGTTATTGAAACCAATCCATAGCCTTATGTAGCCTTTTTCCATCCTATATAAAATCCGATGGGGTACCCATCGGATTTTGAGGGCTTTTCAACGTCGATTTACACTAAACCATAAACGGTTCAATATAAATCGCCATTCAAAAGCCCTCAAATCTTTTTCATTTCGGCAACATTTGAAAAAACCTCAAAATTCACCAAAATTACCCATATAACTATCACATAATCACTTATATACAACACCAAAATCCTTAAACTATGTTTTTCTCATACTTTTATAAGACTCAGGTCGAGCAGTCGACACTTCAGAAAATCGCCGACAAGGAGGTGGGATGGACATTCTCCGATCAGGAGGAGGTCGCTATAATCGACATGAGACTGTGCATGGAAAAGAACTTCCTCTTTGGCGCCCGCTCCCGCACAAAGTCAGTGGCGAAGAACGAGGATGTGTGGCTCACAGGCGGCATCTGGACTCAGGCCGGAAAAGACTTTGTTTATGATGCCGAAAAGTTTGACAACTCCGCCCTCATCGGCCTGATGCGTGAGGCTTTTACCAAGAATGCCGGTTCCACCCGCAAGATTCTCATCGGCGGCTCGGGACTCATCACCATCCTCAACAACCTCAACGTTGACCGTGTCGTCAAGGCATCGGAGAAGGAGACGGTCTGGGGTGTCGACTTCCACATCATGACATCGAAATTCGGAACTCTCTATGTGGTGCACTCCGAGGTGTTTGACCTCTGCGGCCGCCCTGACGACGGTATCATTGTCGATCCTGAGTATATCACAAAGTACACCCACATCCCCTTCTCGGCCGAGCGTCTGAGCCTCAAGTCGAGCGGTGTGCGCAACTCCGAGGCGGTTGTAATGACCGAGGCTTCATGCCTTGTTCTCCGCTATCCTGATGCCCACATGCGCGTCACCAAGAAACTGTCGGATTCTGCCGAGACTGTCACTGAATAATCCCCTGTAACAAGAAAGGCGGCAAGGAAAAAATCCCTTGTCGCCTTTCTCTGTTTATATTCACTCAGGCGTAGCCTGATTTTTCACCTTTCACTCAATATCTTCCTCGATTGAGAAATCATCGGGAAGGTCTGCGTCAAATTCCGAGTCGTCAATATCCTCCTCGTCGACGTTTTCAATATCCTCCCCTTCGGCATCCTTGGATGCGTCGGCATTCTTGGCTGCCTTCTTGGATGTGGCGGCTTTTTTCTTCTTGCCCCCGCTGGCTGCGTCGTCTTTGAGCGCGGCCATGATTTTGGCTTCGAGTTCCTCGGCGAGTTCGGGGTTGTCGGCAAGCATCCGCTTGGCCGCGTCGCGGCCTTGGGCAATCTTGGTGCCGTTGTAGCTGAACCACGAGCCACTCTTGTTGATGATGCCCAGTTCCACTCCGAGGTCGATGATTTCGCCGGTGCGCGACACACCTTCGCCAAACATGATGTCAAATTCAGCACGCTTGAACGGGGGAGCGACCTTGTTCTTGACGACGCGCACCTTGGTCAGGCGGCCAAGCACCTCCTCGCCGTCCTTGATCTGGGTGCTGGGGCGGATGTCGATACGCACCGATGCGTAGAATTTCAGCGCGTTGCCGCCCGTGGTAGTCTCTGACGGGCCAAACATCGAGCCGCCGATTTTTTCACGCAGCTGGTTGATGAAGATGCAGCAGGTATTGGTGCGCGAGATTGCACCGGTCAGCTTGCGCATCGCCTGCGACATGAGGCGTGCCTGAAGGCCGACGTTCTTGTCGCCCATCACGCCGTCGATTTCGCTCTTGGGGGTCAGCGCGGCAACCGAGTCGATGACGAGGATGTCGATGGCCGACGAGCGGATCAGTTGCTCGGCGATTTCGAGAGCCTGTTCACCGTTGTCGGGCTGCGCCATGAGCAGGTTGTTGACATCGACACCTAACTTTTCGGCATAGAAACGGTCAAACGCATGCTCGGCATCGATAATCGCGGCGATGCCTCCCGCCTTCTGAGCCTCGGCGATGGCGTGGATGGCCAGAGTGGTTTTACCCGACGATTCCGGACCGAAAATCTCGATGACACGTCCGCGGGGAAAACCGCCCACCCCGAGCGCGAAGTTAAGACCTATCGAGCCGGTGGGGATAACTTCGACATCCTCCACTACCTCGTCACCGAGTTTCATGATTGCGCCTCGGCCGAAGTTCTTCTCAATCTGTCCCATTGCCTGCGCGAGGGCGTTGAGCTTTGATTTGGCGGGATCCAGTTCCTTGTCCTTCTTCCCGGCCGGTTTCTTCTTTTCCATATCAGGTATATATTTTGTTATTTTCTTATTCTATTATCAATTATAACGCAAAGTTAGCGACGGTAGTGTGCAACAATCTTGCACACCGTGACAAAAAACGGTTAAAACCGTCCTCTCCCCCTGTTGCGTTATTTTGTCGTGAAATCATTCCGCGCTTGTAGGGGCGCGATATATCGCGCCCGCAGCGAAATTGTTTCGCAACCGCTAAATTAGCCATTTTCAGGGAGATTGACAAACAATCACCGAAAAAGATAAAAATTTCCTACCCCTTGTGAACCATTCCTGCCGCCGCGCGTTTTAATAGTACATAGCAAAATTACTTTTTCCATTGCAAGAAATGTGATAATGATTGGTTTATTATCTAAGCGAGAAGACGTTGTGACAACATCTTCTCGTTTGGCGTTTTATAGAACCCTCTGTCCTCAGGCAGGACAGAGGATTCCTCCGGGTTTGTTTAAGAGGTTGTTTTTAAACGACCTCTAAGCATCGCGATAAATCTAAAAATCTTCACCTTTCACTCTTTTCTCCTCGTTCTCCTTGTCAAACCGCTCGTAAGCCTCAACAATCCTCTGCACAAGCGCGTGGCGCACGATGTCTTTTTTTCCGAATTCGACACGCCCGATGCCCGGCACATCCTTCAGCACCCTCAGTGCCTGCATCAGTCCCGAGGTTGTCGAGCGGGGAAGGTCAATCTGTGTCGCGTCGCCTGTGATTATCATCTTGGCATTCATGCCCAGTCGGGTCAGGAACATCTTGATTTGGTGAACGGTGGTGTTCTGCGCCTCGTCGAGCACGATGACGGCGTCGTTGAGAGTGCGTCCGCGCATGAATGCCAGCGGCGCAATCTGAATGACATTTGTCTCCATATACTCCTTGAGCTTTACCGCCGGAATCATGTCTTCAAGCGCGTCATATAGCGGCTGGAGATAAGGATCGATTTTGTCCTTCATGTCACCCGGGAGGAAACCGAGCTTTTCGCCCGCCTCGACAGCGGGGCGTGAAAGAATGATTTTGCGGGCCTCGCGGTTTTTCAACGCCTTGACGGCAAGCGCGATGGCGATATAAGTTTTGCCGGTACCTGCCGGGCCGAGGGCAAATGTCAGGTCATTATCGTGGAATGCCTCTACAAGTTTTACCTGATTCTCCGTGCGCCCGGTGATAGGCTTGCCGTTGATGCCATAGATGATGACATCGTCATGTTTCGGTTTGGCAGGTTCTTTCCCTTTGATTATGTCAAGGATAACCTCCTCGTTGAGCGAGTTGTACTTCACGCAATATTCTTCCAGCTCCTTGATGCGTTTCTCAAATTCAGCCGTCTCCTTATCATCGCCGATAACCTTGATGACACTTCCGCGAGCCGCCATCCGCAACTTGGGAAACAGGTTGCGGATGAGCTGCATATTGCTGTTGTTTACTCCGTAAAACGACACCGGGTCAACGCTGTCGATGATTACTATCCTTTCAATCATTGGGAAATTAGAATTTTAAACTTTAAACCCAAACCTTAAACTGTCTTTTCTTTGGAAAGCTCCACATCCATGTTGACCCACCACGAGCGCGGGACGAGCTGCCACACGGCGCAGATAGCTTTCCATCGCCAGTCGATAGTGGCGACGCGCTTGCCTTTCAGAATCGCCGCCTCGATCATCGGGGCAACATAGTCGACTGACATTGTCAACGGATACACACGCTCGGGATTAAGCAGCGGCGTGTCGACCCATCCGGGACGGATTTCGGTAAATTTCACCCCGGCCCCCTGTCGGTGCGACAGCTGTTCGAGTGCCTCAAGATAAGTGCGCTGAAAACGTTTCGACGCGCTGTAGCTTGCCATCTGGGCGATGCCGCGTGTCGATGCCACCGACGTTACAGCCGCGATGCGTCCCCCAGTCTCGCCGGTAGCGCGTTCAAGGTCGCGGAAATATCGGTAGGCGGCGCTGACGATGCGGGTGAACCCAACGACATCGACCTCGACAGTGTGGATTTCTTTCCCGAGGTCGAGTGCCTCGTTTTCATATCCCACCCCGCTGTTGAACAGCAGCACATCCATGCCGCCCATCTTCCCGACGAGGACAAACATTTTCTTGACCGCGTCTTTCGATGTCACGTCAATAGCCTCGGTGACGATGTTGTCGGGAAACGCGGTTGCGAGTTCCTTGAGCGCGGCGGTATTGCGTCCCGCGGCTCCGACTGTCCACCCCATCCGGGCAAAATCTTCGGCCACGCGACGGCCCATGCCCGACGTGGCTCCCATAATCAGTATCCTTTTCATTCGTTCTTCTGTTTAAACTTTAAACCTAAACCTTAAACCAAGATTCAGGTATCTGAAATATCAACCTCGGGAACCACCGGTTTGTTTAACGGTAGGGTGTACATTATTGAAAAACTTCCGGTTATCGCGCCGTTGCGCTTGCCGTAACCGGGTATATACATCGATTTGCCGAGCGGCGTGTCACTCTCGTGAAGTATCGAGTGATAACGCAACGCCCATCCGAGTGACCACGGCCCCCATATCTTAACCTTGATTCCGGCAACCAGCTCGAAATAGCCGGCCGAGCTGCGCTTTCCCGGGTCGATGGTGATGTGGGAAACCTCGTCCCAGTACTGGTCGGTCACGGTCACGTTCTCCACTTTCCATTTGAACGATGTAAAGCCGTATCTGATACCCGCATAGACCTGATAGTCAGGAGTCGAGTTGTAGAGGAAATTGTAGTTCATGCCTATTTTGAAATAGGGGGCCGCGCCTGACTTGAACGTGTAGTTGTTGCCGCTCGGAGTGTCGTCAATCATTCCGATACCCGCCTCAAACACCGGCTTGTAGCGGTTGTGGAGGCTCAGTTCGGCCCACACATCCCCCAGTCCGTATTTTTGCCCGAAAAGCCTCATCGCCGGGTCCCAGATATTGACTCCGACCGTGACAGCGTCCATCAGCGGGTAAATCATCTTGGTCATCGGAATCATCGCCGTCGTGTCGACAAATTCCTTGCCCGTAACGGTATCGACGAGGATGATGTTGCCGTTGGCATCATGTTTTTCGGCCAGCCGGGAGCGGTCAATCTCTGTCTTTTCGGCATTCTGTGCACCGCCGGTCGACGGGGTCACGGGGGTGACGCGACGCTGGGCCGAAACGGTCATTGCCGTCAGCAGAAACAGCAATACCGCAGCCACGGGACTGAGCATTCTTGCTATTCGGCTCATGGCTTAACCTCCTCTTCCGGTTTCTCGGGGTCGGCCGTGCGGAAATAGATGTGGATGCGTTCCAGCTCGGCATTGGTTATCAGCGAGTCGACAATCCCCACCGAGTCAATCAGGTGACGCGTATAGTCGAGGCGCGTTATCGTGTAGCGGTACATCGCCCCGCATTCTTCCGACGCGAAATAGGGTTGCGACGTGTAGTGAAACCGCAGCGTGTCTATCAGCTCGGGATAGTCGAGTGCCTTGCTCATGTAGCGGATATAGTAGGCGGTCTCGTCTTGCTGTGACCTGAATGGCAGATATACCTGTGACAACCGCGAGTCAGGACCGTAAAACAACGAGTCGCGCCCCACGCCGCCGATACCGATCGAGTCCACCGTGATAGCCGTCTTGGTCGACATCGAGTAGAATCCGGCAAGCGGGAGTGAGTTCTGGTTGTCGGTACATCCGGTCGTGTTGCACCCGGTGAAAGCTGTTGCCACCACCGCCGACGCAAAAACGGCCTCTAATATTTTCCCCATTTCAGAATTTCGTCAATAGGCTTGCGCTTTTTGGCCGGAACAACCGAACCGGGCGCCGGATACCCCATCGGGATTATGGCGACAGGCTCGACACCCTCGGGGAGGGCGAATGCGCGGGTGATGACCTCGGGGTCAAAGTTGCACACCCAGCATGTCCCCAGTCCCAGCGAGGCGGCCGAGAGGCACAGATGCTCCACGGCTATTGAAACATCCACGTCAGTGTGGTCTTTCCCGTCATGCTGACGGTGCCATGCCTCCTCGTGAATGCCACAGGCAATGATGTAGACAGGCGCGCTCTTGATCCAGTCACGCGAATAGCTGTCGACGACCGCTTGGCGCAGCTCCTCGCTGTCGGCAACGAGAAATTTCCACGGCTGGCGGTTGCAGGCCGACGGGGCGAGACGCGCACCGTCGATAACGGCGAGAATCATCTCCTGCGACACAGGCGCGTCGCTATAATCGCGACACGAATACCGCGTCTCGACAAGATTGTAAAATTCGGGATATGCGTTGTTTTTATTCATAAATAGCGATATTAAAATTCCTCTTTTATCTCATAATGGTTGCGGCCCGACGAGTTCCTGACGATAAGCTCGCCGATGAATCCCGTGAGAAACAGCTGCGTGCCCAGTATCATCGTGGTCAGCGCGATATGGAAATAGGGCGACGAAGTCACCAGCGAGTACTGAGCCCCGGTGTGCATGTGGTAGAGTTTCATGGCACCGACAACGACCACGGCTATAAAGCCGATGATGAACATCAGCGACCCGAGGAGACCGAAGAAGTGCATCGGTTTTGCTCCGAATTTTCCCGTGAACCACAGCGTCGCGAGGTCAAGATACCCGTTGATAAAACGGTCGAGGCCAAATTTTGTCACCCCGTATTTTCTTGCCTGATGATGCACGACTTTCTCCCCGATACGGGTGAATCCCGCATTCTTGGCAAGATAGGGAATATAGCGGTGCATGTCGCCATAGACCTCTATATGTTTCACAACCTCCCGGCGGTAGGCTTTCAGGCCGCAGTTGAAATCATGAAGGTTCTTGATGCCGCTGACCTTGCGCGCCGTAGCGTTGAACAGCTTGGTGGGAATGGTCTTGGACAGCGGGTCATAACGTTTCTGTTTCCATCCCGACACGAGGTCATAGCCGTCGCGCATAATCATGCGGTACAACTCCGGAATCTCGTCGGGGCTGTCCTGAAGGTCCGCGTCCATAGTGATGACCACATCCCCCTCGGCACGTTCAAATCCCGTGTTCAGCGCGGGCGACTTGCCATAGTTGCGGCGGAACGATACTCCTTTGATAGCCGGGTTCCCGGCTGAAAGCTGCTTGATGACAGCCCATGAATCGTCGGTGCTTCCGTCATCGACAAACAGCACTTCGTAGGTAAAATCTCCCTCCTTCATAACCCGCTCGATCCAGCCGGCAAGTTCGGGAAGTGACTCTGCCTCGTTGTAAAGTGGCACTACAACTGATATATCCATAATGTTTTGAAGCCCTTTCAGGGCACTTGCTACATGTTCTTGATTATTGAATCGATGTCGTGGCGGTCTCGGCGGCGGTGCATCGCGATGAGAATCGCGCCCATCGTCAGCGACAATATCGAGCCGGTGGTAATAGCCAGCAACATGAACTGCACGACCACGGCCATCGGCGTGGGGAGGAGTCCGTTGTCAATCATTCCTTGCGCCACGCGTCCGGTTTCCTGCATGAACCGGCTGTCGCTCTGCGCGCCGGTCTCGGCCATCAGCTCCCACTGGTTCAGGATGAAGTCGGGATTGACCCATTTCATGTAGACCACCAGCGCGACACCCGCTATTGCCATGCCGCATGTGAAAATCATCACACCCTGCATCCACAGCATCGGAAATGTTGCCGCCCCACGGCAATCGCGGCAGTAACGCCGCTGCATCTGCCACACGACAACAGGCACCGCCACAATCAAGGCAAGCGCCAAGAGTGACAGCAGTGCAATCTTTTCTGAGAAAATTGACGCGAAAAACATCGCAGTCAGGTATAGTCCGAATTTAAATCCGTCGTCGGCACCGCGGCGGTAAGGAGATTCTACCATATATGGTTGCAAAGTTACAATAAAAACCCAATATAACCACCCCGCCCCCCGACAATTTTTCCTCACACTTCCCGTAGAGGCTTAAAACATTATGGATACTATGGTTTGTCCCGGCATCGCGATTTATCGCGATTGAAAGTCCATTCAGGTTCTTTACAATACAGCCTTGAAGGTGACCGGGGAGGGGGAGTGGAGGGTGAGCGAGCCGCCCGAGGCCGTGATTATCTGTCGGGCGAGGCTGAGGCCGATGCCGCTGCCGTTGCGGCGGGTGCTGTAAAACGGGGTGAATATCTGCTCGATTCGGTCGGCGGGTATCGCAGGGCCGTCGTTGGCAATGAACACCACGCCGCAGCCATCCTCGACGCATGTGGTGACTGTCACGCGGGATGCCCCGGCCTCGGCTGCGTTGTTGATGATGTTGGCGAGAGCGCGCACGGTCATTCCCTCGTCGGCCATGACCTGAACGTCGCCGTTGTCAATGATTTCGGTCTCGCACCCTCCGCGAGAAGACGCGACAGCCATCCTGACGAGACGCGACAGCGGCAGCGGTTTCAACTGTAGCGGCGGGGGTGACGAGAGGCTGCGGTAATCGGTCACGAACCGCATCAGCCCCTCCCCGGTCGAGCGTATCACGTCAAGCCCCTCGGTCACTGATGCCGGGTCATCTTCGTCGGCGAGAATAGCGCTCAGCGAGGTGATGGGTGCGACGGAGTTCATGATTTCATGGGTCAGCACCCGGGTCAGCCGCTGCCAAGTCTCGACCTCGGCCCTCTCGACAGCGCGCCCCACCTCGCTGAAAGTGAATATGCGCAACGGCTTCCCTTTGAGCGATACATCAGTCCCCCTGACGGCGAGAATCATGCCTGAGTTGTCGGTCTTGACCGTGTAGTCGCGACCGGTTGCGGCGCCGGTCATGACATGCGCGAGATTTTGGTCGCTACGGGCAATCTGCGAGACATGGGTCAGAACGCCGAGACCGAGCAGTCGCAAGGCCGCCGGGTTGTGGCGGTACACATGCCCGCGCTCGTCAACCACCACGACACCCGTGTCGATGCGGTCGAGAATCACCTCGTAATATTTCTCCCGTGCGGCGGTGTCGGCGGCGGTAGATGCAACGATGTCGCGGATTTCGTTGAGCATGGCGTTGGCCCGTGCCCGCGAGCCGGTTTCAGGAAACTTTACCGATGTGTCACCGTTGCGCAACGCGTCGAGCAGCAGTTTCAGGCACCGGTCACTGCGGGTTGCCTTGACATGAAGCCTCCATGCCCACCACGCGACGGTCAGCACCGTGACTATTATAATGACAACGGTCATAGGCTCATGCGTTTCATCTTGTTATACAGCGTCTGACGTGTGATTCCGAGCGCTGAGGCAACTGCCGACAGGTTTCCGCCGTGGGTTTCGATAGCCTCGGCAATCGCACGTCGTTCCAGAGCCGCGAGTGTCACCGGCTCTTTGCTCCGGGCCGGTTGTGGCGCGGAATCGGTCGACAGTGTAGCCGCAATTTTGGCGACGAGGTCGTCGTTGTCCCACGGTTTCACGATAAAATCACGCGCCCCGTGTTTCAGTCCCTCGACGGCAAGGGCGATGTCGGCATAGGCGGTCAGCAGCACGACGGCGACATCAGGCGCGTTGCGCATTATTTCGTCAAGCCAGTAAAGACCCTCGCGGCCCGAATTGGTCATGTCGGTAAAATTCATGTCGAGAATGACCGTCGACACATTTTCGCGACGCAGCGTCTCGGGGAGGCGGTCGGGCGATGTCAGCAGCGTCACGCGCTCGAAGTGGCGGCGCAGCAACAGGTTCATCGCGACGAGTACCCCCGTGTTGTCATCGACAATCACAATGTGGCCTGACTTTTTCATAAGAGGTTGTTTTTGATTATGCAAAAATAGGCAATAATATCCATCGATGACAAGATTGTAAAAATTTTTGACAGATTGGCTCCCGCTTTTTTGCCTTTTTTGAGAAAAAACTCCGTAACTTTGTAGCCATGAAACAATTGAAACAGATATTTACCCGTGTCGCGCTTGTCGCCTTGCTTGTGATGATTACAGGAGGCTGCCGCATCAGCTACAAGTTCAACGGCGCGGCAATAGACTACAACGTATATAAAACCATCCATGTGTCGCAGTTCCCGATTCGTGCCGCGCTGGTCTATCCCCCGTTGCAGCAGATGTTTGAAAACGAGCTGCTCGACTACATTACCCGCAACACCCGGCTGCGCACGATCGACGGCGCGAGCGACCTTCAGCTCGAAGGCGAGATAACCGGCTACAGTCTCTCCCCGCAGGCTGTTACCGAGAACGCCTACGCCTCCAAGACACGTCTGACCATTCAGGTGCGTGTCAAGTATATAGACAACAAGGCTGAAGGAAAGGATATCGACCAGACTTTCAGCGCCTACCGCGACTTTGACAGCTCCGAGATGCTGACCGACGTGCAGGATGAGCTGTGTCAGCAGATTTCCAAAGAACTTGTCGACCTCATTTTCAACGCCACTCTCGGCGACTGGTAACGTTATGGATGACCGACTGAAACAACTGCTTGACGCTTTGCGCGACCCCGGTGCGCCGCTTGATGCCGCCACTGTCGACGCGCTGCTTGAAGAATACCCGTTTTTCACCCTCCCGGCTGTCTTGGAGCTTAAAGGCCGTTGCGGCACCGTCGACGAGTCGCGCCGGCGCAGCCTGATGGCGGCTGTCGCGCTCAATGCGTCCGACCCCGCCGGACTGATGCAGCTGATTGACCGCGACTCGGAAGTGTGGTCACAGTTTTATCCACCCGAAAAACCCGCCGAGGTCACGACGGTCGACGCCATCGCGACCTTCCTTGACAATTACGGCCACTCCACTCCCGAGGAGGACCGCCTGCTTGAACGGCTCATCTTCAACCCCACCCCCGATTACTCCACCATGCTTGCCCGCGAGGAAGAAAGCAGCGAGCCTGATCCCGACGATGCCGCCGAGGGGTCGCAGGACGCGCTCATCAACTCCTTTATCCTCAAAAGCCGCCACGAGGGGCATTTCCCCTCCTCGCTCCCCCCTGCCGAAGATGAGCCCGAGGCTTGCGAGCCCACCGAGACGACCCCATCGGCCGACGAGCACCCCGTCGAGCCGCGCGAACATGTAAATGACACCTCCCTGAGCGAAAGTCTGGCTAAAATTTACATAAAACAGCGTCGTTATGACAAGGCATACGAAATTATAAGCTCCCTAAGTTTGAATAATCCAAAAAAAAGTGTTTACTTTGCAGACCAATTGCGTTTCCTCCAAAAACTTATGCTCAACAGCAGCCATGCCAAGGGGTGAAATGCAATAAAATCGTGAATAAAAACAATTCAAAAACTCGTAATAAGCTATGTACGTTCTCCTGATCGTTCTGACTCTCATCTGCGCCGTGCTTCTCATCTGCGTAGTGTTAATTCAGAAGTCCAAAGGCGGCGGTCTGTCGTCCTCATTCGCCGGCTCAAACCAGATTATGGGTGTGCGCCGCACCAACAATTTTATTGAAAATGTAACTTGGAGCCTCGCCGGAATCATCTGCCTTCTCGCAGTTCTTTCGACATTCTTCATGCCCAAGGCTATCAACTCGACTTCGTCGCGCGTAAACGCCGTTCCCACCGAGCAGACCACCGGTACTGACTTCGGCACCGCAGCTCCCGCTCCTGCTCCCGCAGCAGCTCCTGCACCGGCTCCCGCGCCTGAAACTCCCGCCGAAGGAGAATAATCTCCACCCCTCGGAGCAATAACTTATTGCAACCTGTCCCGGTCCCCGATGTGCCGTGGCGGGTTGCTTTATTGTACCCTTAAATAACCTCTTATCCCCTGTTCATGAAAGATTTCTGGAACATACTTCTGCGGTTTGTCCCGCCTTATAAGAAATACCTCTTTCTCAACATCCTGTTCAACGTTCTGGCGGCGGTGTTGACCCTTTTCTCGTTCATGCTCGTCATTCCCATTCTTGAGATGCTTTTCAAGGTCAGGGAGGATGTCTACGGATACATGACCCTCGACAGCGGCCATAGCATCAAAGAGGTGGCGATGAACAATTTCTATTATTACACTCAGGAGGCTATCACGACATTCGGACCCTCGCTCACGCTTGCAATGCTTGCCGGAATGCTCGTCGTGATGACCGCCTTGAAGACAGGCGCGACCTATCTCAGTTCCTACTTTGTCATCCCGCTCCGCTCGGGCATCGTGCGCGACATCCGCAACTATGTCTATGACAAAATCGTGACACTCCCCATCTCCTTTTTCACCACCGAGCGCAAGGGCGACGTGATGTCGCGCATGAGCGGCGACGTGGCCGAAATCGAGAATTCAATCATGTCATCGCTCGACATGCTGTTCAAGAACCCTATCATGATTATCGTCTGCCTGACCATGATGATTATCGTCAGCTGGCAGCTGACCATCTTTGTCTTCATCCTCCTGCCGCTGGCCGGCATGGTGATGGGGCGCGTCGGCAAGCGGCTGAAACGCAAGTCGCTTGAAGGACAGCAGCAATGGGGACTCTTGATGAGCTATATCGAGGAAACGCTCGGCGGACTGCGCATCATCAAGGCTTTCAACGCCGAGGAAAAGGTCAAGACCCGTTTCCATGACGGCAACCTGCGTTTCTATCACATCTCCAATTCTGTTGCCCGCCGTCAGGCTCTCGCTCACCCGATGAGCGAGTTTCTCGGCACGCTGACAATCGCCATCGTCCTGTGGTTTGGCGGTTCGCTCATCCTTGGGGGCAACGCCTCGCTCAAGGCCAGCGACTTCATCTACTACATGATTATATTCTACAGTATAATCAACCCGGCCAAGGACCTGTCCAAGGCTGTCTACTCCATTCAGAAAGGTCTCGCGTCAATGCAGCGTGTCGACGCCATCCTTGATGCCGAGAATCCTATCAAAGACCCCGAATCACCCCGTCAGATCAAAGACTTCAAGGGCGAAATCAAATATAACGGCGTGACATTCGGCTATGACCCCGCCCACCCCGTCGTGACCGACATCTGTCTTGACATCAAGCCGGGAGAGACTGTAGCCCTCGTCGGGCAGAGCGGCAGCGGCAAATCGACCCTCGCCGACCTCCTTCCGCGTTTCTACGACGTTCAGCACGGGTCGCTCACAATCGACGGCGTTGACATCCGCGACATGAAGGTACACGACCTCCGCGACCTCATGGGCAACGTCAACCAAGAGGCCATCCTGTTTAACGACACGGTCTACAACAACATAACTTTCGGCGTGAAGAACGCCACGATGGAACAGGTCGTCAGGGCCGCAAAGATTGCCAACGCCCACGAGTTTATCGAGGCGATGGAAGACGGTTATGACACCAATATCGGCGACCGCGGCTGCCGCCTTTCCGGCGGCCAGCGCCAGCGCCTCTCCATTGCCCGCGCCATCCTGAAGAACCCGCCCGTCCTGATTCTCGATGAG
The DNA here is from genome assembly GCA_947176615.1 of uncultured Porphyromonadaceae bacterium. Lineage (GTDB taxonomy): Bacteria > Bacteroidota > Bacteroidia > Bacteroidales > Muribaculaceae > Duncaniella. The sequence goes on along the minus strand of CAMWRO010000033.1, from coordinate 801 downwards.
GCAACCTCGGCTCTCGACAGCGAGAGTGAGAAACTGGTACAGGAGGCTCTTGAACGCCTGATGAAAGACCGCACGACCCTCGTTATCGCCCACCGTCTCTCGACCATCAAAAACGCCTCGCTCATCTGTGTGCTCCACGAGGGCCGCATCGTCGAGCGCGGCACCCACGACCAGCTCCTCGGCCTCAACGGCTACTACACCCGACTGGTCGAGATGCAATCGATGAAGTAGAGTGAACCCGGTGAAAAGTGAAGGGTGAAAGGTGAAGGCGATTCCCGATTTGGCATTATTCACCGCAAAATCTGCGGTTAATAATTGCTTTTTTCACCGCAAACCGTAGCCTGTCAGGTTGACAGGACGATACCGCGCACGTCGGTGAAGTCTCGGTTGCGGAGAGCCATCGGGGAAATCCGGAATGTCGTCATCGACCGGTATTTATGTCGACTGTATAATTACCCGTCTTGACGGCGGTAGCGAAAATGTCATAGAATCTTCCGTGTAGGCATCTCATTGAACTCGGGCAATAAATCGGTGATATTTCCCATGGGATATTTTATTGTTATTCTTTGGGCTCGCTCAGCTCCTTTTCCACCATGCGGACTCTGACCTGCAATTCTTCGGCTGATGGTAACAAATTGGACGGCGAGGCAATGTGTACATTATCGTAAGATGCTACGCCCATTGGAGTTTGTATTCCTTTGAATGCCCATCTAACATCGGTCTCCTCTTTGTCGCTACATATCAATCAATGTCACTAACTTAACAGTATAATTGCATGGGATAAATCGGTCACCGCGCCCT
>CAMWRO010000032.1 GCA_947176615.1 uncultured Porphyromonadaceae bacterium | reverse complement strand
AGGTGGGGGCGGTGCCTCGGGTGAGGTTGGGGCGCGGCGACATGGTGAAGTCGAGAGTCGCGCCGCTGTTGAGGCTGCCGAGGGTGACAAATGTCGCGTCGGTGGGCTTGCCGTCGATGGTCAGGCGGTCGATATAGCGGTTTTCGTCACTGTTGGCGGGAGCGTTGACGGTGACCGTCCTGCCGTTTTCGAGATGGATGCGGGCATGACGGAACAGCGGTGTTCCGAGGACATATTCGCCCGTGCCGGGTGCGACGGGATAGAACCCGAGCGCTGAGAAGACATACCATGCCGAAGTCTGTCCGTTGTCCTCGTCGCCGCAATAGCCGTCGGGCGCGGCGTTGTAGAACCGGTCCATTACCTCTCGGACGCGGTGCTGTGCCTTCCACGGCTGGCCCGAATAGTTATAGAGGTATATCATGTGCTGGATGGGCTGGTTGCCGTGGGCATAGTTGCCCATGTTCATTATCTGCATTTCGCGTATTTCGTGGATGACGAAGCCGTAGTAGCTTGCATCGAATACCGGGGGGACGGTGAAAACCGAGTCCATCATCCGGTTGAATCCGTTGTCGCCACCCATCAGGTCGATGAGTCCCTGAGGGTCATGAAAGACCGACCATGTGTAGTGCCAAGAGTTCCCTTCGGTGAAGGCGTCGCCCCATTTCAGCGGGTTGAAAGGCGACTGGAACGAGCCGTCCTCGTTGCGTCCGCGCATCAGGCGGTGTTCCGGGTCAAAGAGGTTGCGGTAGTTCATGGCTGCCTTGCGGTAGGGGGCAAGCTCTTTCTTGCTTTTGCCCAGAGCCTGACCGAGACGGTAGATGCACCAGTCGTCATAGGCATATTCAAGTGTGCGGGCGGCACTTTCGTTGATTCCCACGTTGTAAGGCACATACCCGAGGCGGTCATAATATTCATGTCCCAGTCGGCCGGTCGACTTGATTTCGGGGTGTACCTTGTGGGCTCCCGAGGTCACTGCTTTCCACAGGGTCTCGATGTCATATCCGCGCAACCCCGACAGGTAGGCGTCGGCGACAATCGACGCGCTGTTGTTGCCCACCATGCAGTCGCGGTGGCCGGGACTCGCCCACTCGGGGAGGAACCCGCTTTCGAGATAGGCGTTGACAAGGCCCTCCTGCATCTTGACGTTTTCCGAGGGGTAGACGAGGTTGAGGAGGGGAAACAGGCACCGGAACGTGTCCCAGAACCCGCTGTCGGTAAACATGTAGCCGGGAAGCACTTCCCCGTTATAAGGGCTGTAGTGCACGGTTTCTCCGGCAGCGTTGACCTCGTAGAGCGAGCGTGGAAACAGAACCGAGCGGTAGAGGCAGGAGTAGAAGGTGCGCATCCGGTCGACCGATGTCGGGTCGGTTGCATCGGGGGTGATTTCGATGCGCCCGAGGATTTCGTTCCAGCGGTTGCGGGAATCGGCTTTTACGCGGTCAAAGTCTCCGTCGCCCAGCTCGCGCAGATTCAGCAACGCCTGCTCGGGACTGATGAACGACGAGGCGACACGGGCGTTGACCACCTGTCCCTTGCGTGTCTTGAACCCAACGATTGCTCCCGCGTGTTCCCCCTCGGCCACGGTCGAGCCTTCGGAAAGAGTTTTGCCGTCGGCGACGGTGGCGGTATAGGTCAGCGGGGTGTCAAACTCGATTACAAAGTAGTTTCTGAAATTGTCGGGAACGCCGCCCGAATTTTTAGTCGTGTAGCCGGTGACGCGGTTGTTGGCGCGGTCGATTGTAATGGCCGAGCCGCCGTCCATAGGGTCGATGACCACGGTCGACAGAGAGCTTTCGGGGAAAGTGAACCGGAATGCGGCGGCGCGCATCGTCGGGGTCATTTCGGTCACCACGTCGTGGTCGGCAAGATAGACACGGTAGTAATAGGGTGTGGCCACCTCGGCCTTGTGGCTGAACCAGCTCGCGCGGTCATCCTCGCCGAAACGGGGCGAGCCGGTCACGGGCATGAGTGCGAACTGGCCGTAATCGTTAATCCACGGACTCGGCTGATGGGTCTGCTTGAACCCTCTGATTTTTGGCGCGTCGTAGGTATATCCCCATCCGTCGCCCATTTTTCCGGTCTGCGGGGTCCAGAAATTCATGCCCCACGGCAGGGCCATAGCCGGATAAGTGTTGCCTGTCGAAAGTTCAAAACTCGAATGAGTTCCTACAAGTGTACTCACATAGTCGACCGGCTCGACCGCCGCAGCCTGCGCCACACACGCGCATCCCAAAAGTATAGTGACAAAATTCTTAATCATTGCAAAAATATTTTGTCACAAAGTTAGCCACAAAACCCCTCGCAGCCTAATCCCCTTGTGTCAATTAATGCAACAAATCAATCAATTGCCGCTTATTCGGGCGTTGCGGGTGTTTTGTCCTTGCATCGGGATTTATCGCGATCTGCGGGGATTGAGGAGACGGAGGATTTCGCCCACCCAGAGGACGAGCGAGGTCGAGCCGATGATGATGAGCCAGTCAGTCAGCGACAGAGGGACGACGTTGAAGAAACGGCCGCCGATGGTGACGATGACTACTTGCCCGACGAGGATGAACAGGGCGATGGTGAGAAATTCGCCGCAGTTCTTGAAATGGAGTGCCGAGCGGTGGGTGGCGAAAGCCTTGGCATTGAACATGTTCCAGAACTGGAGGAAGATGAAGGTGGTGAAGAACAGGCTTAGCTCGTAGGGACTGAGGCCCTTGTTCTCGGGAATCCATTCGGCATGTCCGATTGTGGTCAGCGACGTGATGTCAGAGTGTTCGAGACAGTACAGGAACCCGGTCAGGAGGATGAAGAATATCGCGCCGGTGCCGATGATGAACCGCCACATGGGACGGCTGATGATGAAGGCCGAGCGGGAACGCGGTTTCTCGTCCATTACCGAGCGCGACGGCGGGAGCGACGATAGGGCCATAGCGGCAAATGTGTCCATGATCAGGTTGACCCACAGCATCTGAGTGACCGTCAGCGGCGACTGCATCCCCATGAAGGAGCCGACAAGGACGATGAGGCACGCCACGACGTTGACTGTCATCTGGAACAGGATGAACCGCTGGAGGTTGCGGTAGAGCGAGCGGCCCCACATGACGGCGCGGCCTATCGAGGTAAACGAGTTGTCGATGATGGTGATGTCGCTTGCCTCCTTGGCCACGGAGGTTCCGTCGCCCATCGAGAGTCCGACATGGGCGGCTTTCAGAGCGGGAGCGTCGTTGGTCCCGTCGCCCGTGACCGCTACCACCTGACCGCGCTGCTGGAGTGCCTCTACAAGGCGTTTCTTATCCATCGGCCGCGCCCGGGCGATGATTTTGATGTCGTTGACGCGGTCATGGAGTTCCTTGTCGTCAAGCGCGGCAAATTCGGTGCCGGTGATGATGTTGCGGTCACTGTCGGTCTTGTCGTCCCACAGTCCTATCTCGCGTCCAATCTCGCGGGCGGTCCCGGGAGTGTCGCCGGTGACGATTTTGATTCCGATGCCGGCGTGGATGCACTCGGCCACCGCATCGGGCACGTCGGGGCGCACGGGGTCGGAGATGGCCGCGATGCCGAGGAAGGTCAGATTGGTCGCTGTCACACGTCCGTCGCTGAAAGTCGCATCGCCGGGAGCGAGTTCCTGATAAGCGAAACCGAGGGTGCGCATCGCCATGTTCTGATATTCGAGCAATTGCGCGTCGACCTCTTTCTTAGTGACCCCTTCGGGAATATTGCGGCACAGGGAGAAGATGATTTCAGGCGCGCCCTTGACATAAAGGATTTGCCGGCCGGTAGAGCTGTTTACGACTGTCGCCATGTATTTGCGCTCGGTAGAGAAAGGCAGTTCCTCGATGGTCTCGGCGCGGTCTTTCAGCGCGCGGTAGTCGATACCCTGACTGTCGAGCCACAGCAGGAGTGCCCCCTCGGTCGGGTTGCCGAGAACCTTGGCGGCTGCGGGGTCGCTCTTGTCGAGCTGTGCGGTCGAGTTGGCGGCGATGCCCTCGGCGATTATGGTGCTGAGCGCGTCGGTGCCGAGCTGCTTCCCGTCGAGTCCGTAGAAGTTGGTGCGGAACACCTGCATCCGGTTTTGGGTCAGAGTGCCGGTCTTGTCGGTGCAGATAACCGTTGTCGCGCCCATTGTCTCGCAGGCATGGAGCTTGCGCACGAGGTTGTTGGTTTTCAGCATGCGCCTCATCGAGTAGGCGAGACTGAGAGTCACCGCCATCGGCAATCCCTCGGGGATTGAACACACAACGAGGGTGACGGCAATCATTATGGTCTGGAGGAAATAGGCGATAAACGAGAACAGATCGGGCTGGTCGACGTTGAAAAAGTACATCGCGCACCGTCCGGCCACGACTGCGATACCTATTATATAGCTGACTCGCGTAATCATTTTCCCGAGGCGGTCAAGCTGCTCGTTGAGAGGGGTCTTGACGCTGTCATCGATAGTGGCGGCGGTGAATACCTTGCCGTTTTCGGTCGCGTCGCCCACGGCGGTGACCTCCATCACCCCGTGGCCTTCCATGACCTTGGTGCCGCGCATGACCATGTTGCCGGGGAAAGTGGCGTCTTTGTCAAAGTGGGCAGGGTCGGTGGTCTTGGCACACATCGGCTCGCCTGTCAGTGTCGACTCGTCGACATTGAGCGTGACTGCCTCAAGCAGCCGCCCGTCGGCCGGGATTTCCTGTCCGGCATTGAGGATGACGATGTCGCCCACGACCACATCCTTGCGCGGGATTTCGGTGATGTTTCCGTCACGCACTACCTGAACCGCCTCGTCGTCATTGACCTTGTTGAGGATGTCAAATTCCCGCGCGGCCTTGGTCTCGAAGATAAACCCGAGACCCGTGGCGAGAAGGATGGCGAGAAATATTCCCGCAGGCTCGAAGAACACTCCGGCACCTTCGTTGAGGCCGTAATATTCGTAAAAAGATATGCCGACCGAGAGCACTCCCGCGACAAGCAGAATGATAATCAGCGGGTCGCGGAATGTCTTTAGATACTTGACCCACAGGGATTCCCGAGCGGGAGGAGTCAGGATGTTCACTCCGTTTTTGCGACGGCTTTCGGCGGCTTCGGCACCGGTCAGGCCGGTATAATGTTCTTGTTGCATTACTTTGGTAGTCTGATTTTGGAAAAACGATGCAAAATTACAACAAATATCCGGCAGAGAGAGTTGACACCGTGACGAATTGTGAAATTTAGCTGAAAGTATTGCATTGCAGGGTCAAAATGGCAAAATAGTGGCCTGTTTGCCCGAAAAAGATTGTAACTCGTTTTTTTGTCGTATATTTGCACCCCCCAAGAAATACATCTTATCGGTCATTTTGTCTGGGAATTCACACAGTTTTTAAACCCGGCGTAAATTCGGGCGTTATTCTTTTTATGCGTTTACACTCAGTTCTACATTTTATAATCTTGCTTTCAGCTTTGGTTCCCGGGCACGGTATGACGGCCTCGGCGGCCCAACGTGACTCGGTGTCGGTTCCCGACGGATTTCATTACAGTGTCGAGAGCGGAGTTACCCTTTCGGCCGGGCAGCATACCCCTGTGTGGCTTGTGTCCAACCGTCACGGCCTCGGGTCAATACGCCGCAACAACGGCTATCTGATGGGGGGATTCACTTACCGCAGCGACATAGAAGGTGTGGTCGATTATGAGATTGGCACACAGCTTGTCGGTGCATGTCGCTTTGAGGCAGAGACTTTTGTCAGGCAGATGTACTTCGACATGCGCTGGAAACAGCTCGGAATAGTTGTCGGGTCTAAAATCTATCAGCCCGAGCTCGTCAACCCCGAATTGTCAAGCGGCGAGCTGACCTATTCAGGTAATGCCCTGCCGATTCCGCAGGTGCGCGCCGGCCTGCTCGACTATTTCACCGTCCCCGGCACCCGTGACTGGTTTGCGATTAAATGCCACATTGCCTACGGAATCTTTACCGACGGACGCTGGCAGCGCACCTTTACCCGCGGACGGTCAGCTTACGCGACAAAGGTTCTGTATCACGACAAGTCATTGTTTGTGCGCGTTGGCAACGGTCGTTTCCCGCTGACGTTTGAAGGCGGTCTTGAAATGCCGGCCCGCTTTAGCGGAACCCTTTACGAGCCTGGAAAGCGGCCGGTAAAAATCCCGCATCGGTTCAAAGACTTCTGGAATATCCTGTTTCCCTACAAGGGCGACTTCGAGACGCTCCCCGTCGACCACAACAACATCCTCGGCGACATGCTCGGTTCGTGGAACGCGTCACTAAAGTGGCAGCTCCCGACGATGAGCATCCGCGCCTATTACGAGCACCAGTTTACCGACCACTCACAGCTGTTTTTTGAATACCGGTGGCGCGACGGCATGTGGGGACTTGAAATCGAGCTGCCCCGCAACCCGTTTGTCTCCACTATCGTCGGTGAATACATTTACAGCAAGGACCAGACCGGTCCCGTGTATCATGACACCGACAACATTATCCCCGACCAGATAAGCGGTGCCGACAACTATTACAACCATTCCACTTATAGCGGCTGGCAGCACTGGGGGCAGGCTATCGGCAACCCTCTTTTCGGCTCGCCTGTCTATAACAAAAACGGCGACCTCAACTTCCGCAGCAACCGCATCATCGCACTCCACGGCGGATTCTGCGGCGACCCTGACGACCGATGGCACTACCGCGTGCTCGGTTCCTATGTGCGCCACTGGGGCACCTACGGCAACCCTCTCGACGAGGTGCTCAACGTGTGGACAGGGATGATTGAGGTCACCTACCGTCCGCGCCGCTACAAGGCATGGAAATTTTCCGGAGCAATTGCCGCCGACAAGAGCACCTACATCGGCAACAGTCTCGGAGGGATGATTACGGTAACGTTCAGTAAATGAAAAGAGATGAAAAATACAAGATGCCTGTTGCTGCTTCTCGTGGCCGTGCTGTCGCTGACGGCATGTAACAAAATGTCCCACAACGGCGACCTCGACGGACGCTGGCAGATAACCCGCATGGTCTACCACTCGACCGGCGAGGAAATCGACGGCCCCATCCGTGTATACTGGGACTTCAATCTTGAGCTGATGGATATTGTCGACATGCGTCCCGGCAAGGGATTTTTCACCTACTCGCGGTTTGACCACCACGACGGCCGTCTCAAGGTCGCCACAATCGGTGCCAAGGTCAAGAGTCTGCGTCCGCGCGGCCTCTGCGACACCATCGTCGATTTCCGTGTCGAGACCCTCAACCGCTCCACCATGATTCTCGACAGCGACTCCACCCTTCTCGAATTCCGCAAGTTCTGACTCTCGACCATGTAATCTACCGGTGGAATTTTTTGGAAATTAGCTGAAAAGGGAGTAATTTTGCGGTTTAGAAGAAAATAACTGAAAAACCATTGTAATTATGGATCTTTTTGACAAAGTGAGCGGTGACATAAAGGCCGCGATGCTTGCCCGCGACAAGGTGCGTCTTGAGACATTGCGCGGTATAAAGAAGGAGTTTATCGAGGCCAAGACCGCTAAAGGGGGCGACGGTTCCCTCAGCGACGAGGCCGCGCTCAAAATCTTGGCCAAGATGGCAAAGCAGCGTCGCGAGACCGCTCAGATCTATGACGAGCAGAACCGCATCGACCTGCGTGACAACGAGCTTGCCGAGGCTGCCGTCATCGAGGAATACCTCCCCAAGCAGCTCACCGACGAGGAACTCACTGCCGAGTTGAAAAAAATCATCGCCCAAGTGGGTGCTACATCTCCGGCCCACATCGGCAAGGTGATGGGCGTGGCATCAAAGGCCCTCTCGGGCCGTGCCGACGGTCGCGCCATCTCGGCAAAAGCAAAGGAACTCTTAAACAATGCTTAATGCATAATTCACAATTTTAAAATGCTGACACTCCAACAGATAAAAGAAAATCCCGAGCGCGTGGTCGAGCGACTCGCCGTCAAGGGATTTGACGGGAAAGATCTCATCGCGCGACTGCTTGAGCTTGATGCCGAGCGCCGCCAACTGCAATATAAGGCCGACAATCTCGCGGCCGACCTGAAAAAGCATGCCGACTCTATCGGACGCCTCATGAAAGAGGGAAAACGCGACGAGGCCGAGGCCGCCAAGGCTACCGTGGCCGCTATCAAAGCCGAGCAGAAGGCTCTCGCCGACGGTGTCGCCGTTGCCGAAAAGGAATCGACCGACATCCTGCTGACCATCCCCAACCTCCCCTGCGACGCTGTGCCCCAAGGCAAGACAGCTGCCGACAACGTGGTTGAAAAGACCGGCGGCCCGATGCCCGAACTCCCCGAGGACGCGCTGCCCCACTGGGACCTTGCCCGCAAGTACAACCTTATCGACTTTGACCTCGGCGTGAAAATCACCGGTGCCGGATTCCCCGTCTACATCGGCAAAGGCGCCCGCCTGCAGCGCGCGCTGATTCAGTTCTTCCTCGACGAGGCCGGAAAAGCCGGATACCTCGAAATCCAGCCCCCCTACGTTGTCAACGAGGCATCGGGTTACGGTACCGGCCAGCTCCCCGACAAGGAAGGACAGATGTATCTCGTCAACGAGGACAAGCTCTATCTGATTCCCACCGCCGAAGTCCCCGTGACCAACATCTACCGCGACGTGATTATACCCGGCGAAAGCCTTCCCAAGAAAAACTGCGCCTACTCGGCATGTTTCCGTCGCGAGGCCGGCAGCTATGGCAAGGATGTGCGCGGTCTCAACCGCCTGCACCAGTTTGACAAGGTGGAAATCGTGCGCATCGAGAAACCCGAAAACTCCTATGCCGCCCTTGAAGAAATGAAAGACCATGTTCAGGGACTGCTTGAAAAACTCGGTCTGCCGTGGCACATCCTGCGTCTATGCGGCGGCGACATGAGCTTTACTTCGGCGATAACATTTGACTTCGAGGTGTTCTCGGCTGCGCAGCAACGCTGGCTGGAAGTTTCGTCGGTTTCCAACTTCGAGACCTATCAGGCCAACCGTCTCAAGTGCCGCTATCGTGGCGAGGACAAGAAAACCCACCTGTGCCACACTCTCAACGGCTCGGCTCTCGCGCTGCCCCGCATCATGGCCGCATTGCTCGAAAACAACCAGACACCCGAGGGTATAATCGTCCCCGAGTGCCTGCGCCGATACACAGGATTTGACATCATCGACTAAGTGTCGGTCTGAATATTAACGGTTTAAGGTTTGGATTTAAGGTTTGGCACCATCGTCTAAACCTTGAATCCAAACCTTAAACCATATGACAGCGTTCTATCCGTAGAATTTATTTAACACAGAAAATTATGGAATCAACACGTCAAGCCAAAATATCGCGCCTGCTCCAGAAAGAACTCAGTGAAATTTTCCGTCAGCAGACCGCCAAGACCCACGGCACTATCGTGTCAGTGAGCATCGTGCGCGTGTCGCCCGATCTCAGCGTGGCCAAAGTCTACCTGTCGATTTTCCCCGGCGAGAAGTCTCAGGAAGTTCTTGAAAGCATCAAGAAAAGTGCCAAGACTATCCGTTACGAACTCGCGCAGAAGGTGCGTTTCCAGCTACGCAAGACACCCGAGCTGACATTCTTTATCGACGATTCCCTCGACTACGCTGCCAATATCGACCGCCTTCTGGCCGAGGATTGATTTTGGCGTGAAAAGTGAGATAAACTGATGATACTCCGCATCGCAGCGCGATACCTTCTTGCAAAGAAAAGTCATGCCGCCGTCAATGTCATTTCCATGATATCGATGGCCGGTATCGCTGTGGCCGCACTTGCGATGATATGTGTCCTGTCGGTTTTCAACGGATTCAGTGAGCTTGCCTCCTCCCGCCTGTCGGTGGTCGACCCCGATGTGAAGATTACTGCTGTCAGCGGCAAGGTCATCGCCGATGCCGACTCCCTTGCCGCCGTCGTGCGTCGGTTGCCATGCGTGGCAGCCGCAATGCCGGTCGTGGAGGAACGCGCCCTTGCCGTCTATGGCGACCGGCAAGTCCCCGTCGTGATGCGCGGACTTCCGGCAGGATATGACTCCGTTGCCGCTTGGCGCGACCTCGTTATCGACGGCGAGATGCGCCGCCCCGACGCGCTTGCGGCCTACACGACACTTAGCGTGGGTGTCGCCGTGAGGCTCGGCGCCCGTCCCGGCTACAGCGACTGTTTCATTGTCAACGTCCCGCGCCGCCTTGGCCGCATCAACCCGGCCCTGCCTGTCGGCGCGTTTCGCAGCGATTCGCTGATTGTCAGCGGGGTATATCAGAGCGAGCAGGCCGAGGTCGATACCGATATAGCACTGATGCCGCTTGAAAACGTGCGCCGGTTGCTCGACTATACCACCGAGGCCACCTCGGTCGACATTGCCCTGCATCCCGGCAGCGACCCGACGCGTGCCGTGGCCGAAATTTCAGCCGCCGTCGGACCCCTTTACCGCGTCGCCGACCGCATGGCACAGGAGGAAACCTCGTTCCGCATGATTGAGATTGAGAAATGGATAACCTTCCTCATGCTCCTCTTTATCCTCGTCATGGCCTCGTTTAACATCCTCTCGACCATGTCGATGCTCATTATTGAAAAACAGGAAAGCATCACCATCCTGCGCTCGCTCGGAGCCACGACCCCGATGGTGCGCCGCATCTTCCTGACCGAAGGATTCCTCATTTCAGCTGTCGGCGGCACCGTCGGACTCCTGCTCGGCATAACCCTGTGCCTGCTCCAGCAAGCCACAGGTTTCATCTCGCTCGGAGGCGACCCCTCCCGGATGTCGATTGACCACTACCCGGTAGTACTTCAGTTCCCCGACATCCTCGTCGTCCTCGCCGTCATCACCATAATCGGTTTCCTCTCCGGCCTCATCTCCTCCCGCTTCGTCCCGGCTAAGTAGTTGTGCGTTTTCCCATCATACTCTTTATTCTGTTCAATAAAGAGTAGGGTAGCAGCCTCATTACTCGGTGTCCTATTATGGAGACAACTCTTTTCCATTGATAAGCAGCTGCACGTCGTGATGAATGAAAATATTCAATTGTCGCTTTGGTTATGAGTCCAACCCGTTCAGCAGTAGTTTCCAAGCTGTACATCTCCGATGGAATTTCCTTGACTTTCGTAATGACTGCGACAACTCGTCTTTCGGCAGTTATAAAAGTTTCAATATCGGCATAATCGCTTATTCTTTCCGAAACATCGATATTGCAGCTTTTGTTCCATAAAATTAGGTGCCCTTTATCGTCACGATTGATGTTAAATTGGTGGAAACCGCGATAACCCTCGCGTTCTGCCTCGTTGATAAAGTGATTTAGGTACAGTATTCCCCCTTCTTTGAGTACGGCGAGAGACTGGATAATTCCCTCAAAGGGATCGCAACAGTGGTCAAGGGCATTTCTTATATGAATAAAAGTCACACTTCCCCGATTATAAAAGAGTGAGAGATTCTCTACCATCCCGAATTTTATGTGAGGACGGTTGATTTTGTAACGGTCGAGGATACGGTTATAAAACGGGGCGAGAGGGTCGACATACTCAATTTCTGTATCGCCGCCATTTATCACTGTGCCCATTGCGTAACTTAATGCGGCCCCTACATCGATGATTACAGGTCGGGAGATGTTTTGTTTTTCGATGAAGGAGTCAATGTCGAAACAGTCAAAGCGGCAGGGTTGTCCAAATTCAGACCATCTGAAAAGGTCGGCACGGCGTTTCTTGTTGCGGTAATAGCTTTCCCAAAATGCCACTTCATAGGGAATCCCTGAAATCCATCGGGATGTATTGGAGGCAATATCTGTCATAGCATAGGCCAGTCCACCGGTGTCCCCACAGTGGTTGTTGTAAGATTCTTTATAATGCAAAAGCGCGGGACTATGTTCAGTTTATTTCATTCTTGGCATCGCCAAACGCCTACTCAGGAATAAACAGCCCACTCCCACGCCTTACCGTATATCGATACCCCTTGCCGGGGAGTGGATATGCGACAAGCATGAGCGTCTTGACTGCCAGATCCTCCTGAGTGTGAAAATTTTGGCGATTTCAGAATGAAGGATAAAGCAAAAACGCTTTTGTAAAAAATATGTAACCGGGAATCCTTCTCTTAGGTTTCCCGGTTACAAAATTACTAATTAAAATGAATACAGCTTTATTTTATCATGTCAAATTTTTAGAGGATTTTCAGTGGAATGCAATTAGAACAGGCTCCACGAGACGGTGAGGCCGGCCATGACGATGGCGACCATTGACATCAGCTTGATGAGGATGTTGAGGCTGGGGCCCGATGTGTCCTTGAAGGGGTCGCCGACGGTGTCGCCGGTAACGGTGGCCTTGTGGACTTCGCTGCCTTTGCCGCCGAAGTTGCCTTCCTCGACATATTTCTTGGCGTTGTCCCATGCGCCGCCGGCGTTGGCCATGAAGATGGCGAGGACAAATCCGGCCGAGAGTCCGCCTACGAGGAGGCCGATGACTCCGGGAACACCGAAGATGAGGCCGGTCAGGATGGGGGCGATGATGGCAAGGAGCGACGGGAACACCATTTCACGCTGTGCGCCGAGGGTGGAAATCTGTACGCAACGGGCGTAGTCGGGCTCGGCGTTACCGGTCAGGATACCCTTGATTTCGCGGAACTGGCGGCGCACTTCCTCGACCATGTGGGCGGCGGCGCGGCCTACGGCGTTCATTGTCAGGCCGCAGAACAGGAAGGCCATCATCGAGCCGATAAACATACCCGAGAGGACTTTGGGGTTCATCAGGTTGACATCATAGTAGGTCATGAAATCGGTAAAAGTGGCCTCATGAATCGGCTTTGTGATGTCGCCGATGTTGATGGCTGTCTGTCCGAGGCGGTCGAGACCGATGCGGATTTCCTCGATATAGGATGCAAGCAGCGCGAGGCCGGTGAGTGCGGCCGAGCCGATGGCAAATCCCTTGCCGGTGGCGGCGGTGGTGTTGCCGAGAGAGTCGAGCGCGTCAGTGCGGCGGCGCACTTCCTTGCCGAGGCCGCTCATTTCGGCGTTTCCGCCCGCGTTGTCGGCGATGGGGCCGTAGGCGTCGGTCGCGAGGGTGATGCCGAGGGTCGAGAGCATACCGACAGCGGCGATACCGATGCCGTAGAGACCCATAGAGACGTTGGCGAAGTCAAAACCCGACGCGAGCCAGTAGGAAAGAATGATACCCACGACAACGGCGAGGACGGGGACGGCGGTCGAGACCATGCCGAGGCCCACGCCCGAGATAATCACGGTAGCGGGACCGGTTTTTCCGCTCTCGGCGAGCTTTTTGGTGGGGGTATAGGACTGGGAGGTGTAATATTCGGTCGAGCGGCCGATTACGATACCCACGAGGAGGCCGATGACGACAGCAAGAGAGATATTGACCCAATTGTTGAGTTGTAACACCCACAGAATCAGGAATGTGGCGGCGACGATGAGAGCCGATGAGAGATTTGTGCCGAGCGAGAGGGAGCCGAGGAGGTCTTTCATCGTGGCATTTTCCTTGGTTTTGACGGCAAAAATACCTATAATTGAGAGTATGATTCCGACAGCGGCGATGAGCATCGGGGCTACTACCGCCTTGAACTGCATGACGGTGTCGCCGCTTGTCATGTAGGCAGCCGCGCCGAGGGCGGCAGTGGCGAGGATGGAGCCGCAATAGGACTCGTAGAGGTCGGCACCCATGCCGGCGACATCACCCACATTGTCGCCCACGTTGTCGGCGATGGTGGCGGGGTTGCGCGGGTCATCTTCGGGAATACCGGCCTCGACCTTACCGACGAGGTCGGCGCCCACGTCGGCAGCCTTGGTATAGATACCGCCGCCCACACGGGCAAAGAGAGCCTGAGTGCTCGCGCCCATGCCGAAGGTGAGCATCGTGGTTGTAATCATGCAGAGCTTGGCGGTCGGGGTAGCGGCGTCAACCGGTACAAACCAGTCGAGAATCAGATACCAGAATGAGATGTCGAGCAATCCGAGGCCCACGACTACGAGGCCCATCACCGCGCCGCTGCGGAAGGCCACGCGCAGGCCCGAGTTGAGCGAATTGCGGGCGGCGTTGGCGGTGCGCGCCGAGGCATAGGTGGCTGTCTTCATCCCGAGGAATCCCGACAGGCCCGAGAAGAAACCGCCGGTGAGGAACGCGACGGGAACCCACGGGTTCTGAAGCTGGAAACCGTAGGCCATAATCGAGAACAGCACTACGAGGCCGAGGAACACGAGTCCCACGATTTTGTACTGCTGCTTGAGATAGGACATCGCACCCTGACGGACATAGGAGGCGATTTTCTGCATGAGCGGGGTGCCTTCGCTTTCCCGCATCATCTGCCGGTAGAAGTACCATGCCAGCACGAGCGCCAGTAGCGACGACGCGGGCACAATCCAGAAAAGTAAATGTTCCATGATGATTATTTTTAAGGTTAGTTATTAGAAGATGAAGTAGCTAAGGCTGCTGATATTCAGCCGCCTTAGCTACTTTATGAGGATATGCTCCTAAAATTCGATTTTGCGTCCCTGCATCGGGTCGCGGTATCCGCCGCCGTAAGGAGAGGTCTGCGGTGCGGACAGCGGCGAGGGTTGCATGTAGCGCGGGTCGGCAGGGCGGGTCGACGCTTGGGCGCGCAGCTCCTCGGCGACGCGTTTGTCGCGCTTGTAGGTCGGGGTGCGTTCAAGCGTGTCACACACCATGTCGTCGTCGAGCTGGTTGGAGCCGAGGACGATGTAGCTTGCGCGCTCTTTGCGGAAGGCGAGGTCGTCGCCATATTCCTGCTTGATTCTCTGGACTGAGATTTCGGGTTTCTCGGCCTCGGCCTGATGACGCTGTGGCTGTGGTTGCGCCGATGGCGTGGGAGGAGTGCTGACGGGGGAGCCGAAAACAGGGGGTTGAGGTTTGCGCACGGCTTTCCGTGACCTGATAATGTCATCCTCCTCCTCGCTGATGGTCACGTCAAATCCGGCAGCGAGGATGGTCATTTTCACCATATCGCCGAGGGTGTCGTCGAAACTTACACCCCAGATTACGTCCACCTCGGGGTTGAGGGTCGAGATGAAGTCGGTAATCTCGTTGGTCTCGCTGATGAGGAACTTGTCCTCGGCCTCGCGCGAGAAATAGAGGTTGAACAGCAGTCGCTTGGACCCGAGGATGTCGCGGTTTTTGAGCAGCGGCGAGTTGAGCGCGTCCTGAATAGCCTTGGTGACGCGCTGTTCCCCTTCGCCGTACCCCGACGAGATGATGGCCGCTCCGCCGGCGCGCAGAGTCGTGTCAACGTCGTTGAAGTCGAGGTTCATATAGCCGTCGATGGTGATGATTTCCGAGATTGAGCGGGCGGCTATCGAGAGGGTATCGTCGGCCTTGCCGAAGGCGTTGACAAAGTCAAGGTCGCCGTAAATTTCGGTCAGTCGCTCGTTGTTGATGACCAGCAGCGCGTCGACATACTTGGCCATCTCGTCGGCACCGGCGATAGCTTTCTTGATTTTCTTCTGACCCTCGAATAGGAACGGGATTGTCACGATACCGATTGTCAGCAGTCCGCGTTCCTTGGCGATACGGGCCACGACGGGAGCGGCTCCGGTGCCTGTTCCGCCGCCCATGCCGGCGGTGATGAACACCATCTTGGTGTCGTCGTCAAAGAGTGCGGCGATTTCCTCGGCACTGTCCTCGGCAAATGCCGATGCTTTTTCAGGCTTGTTGCCCGCACCCAGTCCGTCGCCGATTTCAAGAGTGTTGGGGACTGCCGAGTTGCGGAGTGCCTGACGGTCAGTGTTGATGTTGACAAACGACACGCTCTTGATGCCTTCGCGATACATGTGGTTGACGGCATTGTTGCCGCCGCCGCCTACGCCGATAGCTTTTATAATCACTTCTTTCTGATCGTCGTTCTTGAAGGCCGACGAGTCGTCAATGGGAGAGTTATTATGGTTGTTGTAGTCCATTTTAGTCAGTATATGATATATTGGCGATGAAATTCAAAAATTGTCACTCGTCCTCGTTAGGTTCTGTGAACAGGTCGGCGACACGGTCGCGGAATCCGGCGAGCATACGCTGTCCCCATCCCGGTTTTTTCGGTTCGGGAGCGGTGTACGGTTTTTCTTCAGCCGGAGCTGTCCGCTTTTCCTCGGCACGCGGTTGCGGTTTTTCTTCAATCGGTTTCACAGGCTCGTAGGCGAAGTCGGGGGCCTTGTGCCGGTCTCGTATACACATCTCCGCGCCCACGAGACGAAGGCGAA
>CAMWRO010000031.1 GCA_947176615.1 uncultured Porphyromonadaceae bacterium | reverse complement strand
TGCCCGCACTGTCCTCTCCAACGCTGTAAAAATCAACAAAAAAGCGGTCAATTTCGAAATGATAGCACGTCAGGTGAGCGAGTTTTACAATATCGACACCGACCAGATTTTTGCCAAGTCCCGCAAACGCGAAATTTCCGACGCACGACAGATGGTGATGTATCTTGCAAAAAAACACACCAAGATGCCGCTGAAAGCAATCGGAAGCCGCCTCGCGCGCACTCACGCTACGGTGCTTCACGCGATAAAAAATATCGACGAGCGACTGACCCTTGAAAAGCAGCTCAGAGAAGATCTCGACAAAATCGAATCACAACTCGTAAAAATGTAACCGAATTGCATTAAAAAAAGAAATCGGTCTTTCTTTGCGGAAAGACCGATTTCTTTTTTTCACCATAACTGCGGGACATTGTCAAGATTTTAACTTGTCGGCGAGCCCCGAGACAGCATCGGCAACCGAGTCAAGCGCATTGGCAGCGGTCCCCTTTACCTTTTCAATTATAGGGGCAGCCTTCTCTTTGAGGTCATCGACCTTGTCACCGATAGCCTCCTTGGCATCCGACACCTTGTCGGCAATGGCATCCTGAGCGCCTGCCACGCGATCGGCAATCGTACTCTTGGCCTCGGCAGCCTTTTCGGCAACAGTCTCCTTGTCGGCTTCTAATTCGGCCTTTGCGGCCACTGCGCCTGCCTCGGCACTTACTTGGGCAGCCTGTGCCGACAACTGTGCGGCACGATCGGCTATGTTCTGAGCATTTGTAGACATAATCTCTGTATTTTTTAACGTTAATAGTTCTTCAGATAAACGTTTTTACAGAGATTATGGTTCACTGTCAGATGCGCTCAAGCACCGTCCCGATCAGATCGTGCACAGCCGTTTTATAGTTGGGGGTCGCATCATGGCGCATACGGTTGGCGATAATCGAGCACACCGTCATGGCCCTGTGCCCCATCAGGCGTCCAAGACCCTGCAACGGAGCTGACTCCATCTCATAATTGGTTATCTTACGGCCATCGTGACGGAATTCCTCGATACGGTTGTTCAGGTCGGGATTGGCAAGCGGCAGACGCAACTCGCGCCCCTGCGGCCCGTAGAATCCCACCGCCGAGATTGTGTTTCCCCTCACCATGTCGTCACGGCCTATCTGGTCGACAAGCTCCTCGTCGGCATTCACGACATAGGGTTTGGCCCAAAGGGGATTCCACCCCACGGCATCGCAGAACGAGTGTTCAAATTCCAAGTCGGCGACCTCGTTGCGACCGGCGTAATAGTTCAACACGCCGTCAAAACCTATCGCCTTTTCTGCGATAACAGGAGTTCCGATTTTCAACTCGGGCTGAAGCGCGCCCGATGTCCCGATGCGCACCAGTGTCAGGCGGCGCTTGCGGTCCTTGACCTCGCGTGTCTCAAAATCGATGTTGGCCAGCGCGTCAAGCTCGTTGATGACGATGTCGATATTGTCGGGCCCGATTCCGTGGGAAAGACACATGATGGGTTTTCCGTTAAACGTGCCGCCTATCGTGTGAAACTCGCGTGACGACACTTCATAATCGGTCGTGTCAAAAAATGACGCGACCATATTGACACGGGCCGGGTCTCCGACAAGGATTACACGGTCAGTCAGCTGCTCGGGACGCAGATGAAGGTGAAACACTGACCCGTCGGGGTTGATTATAAGCTCTGACGGAGCGATTATTTTCTTTTCCATATTTTCTTATTATAGTGTTAGGTATCTAAATAGGTTAATAACTCTCAGGCTAAAAAGTTCAATAATATATTTTTCAACATATTATTGCAACCGGTAACGGCCTCCCGGCATCGAAAGCAACAGATTGCGGAACTCAAGGTCGACAAGCATCCCCATCAGGCGGGAAACGGGAATCTCGACCTCGGCCGAAATCTCGGCAAGCCGGGCATCACCCTTGCGACGAATCACATCGATGACTTTTTCCTCATCGGGCGCAAGCTCCACAAAAAGCGACCCCTGCTGTCCTTCCTGTTCCTTTTCAGGCCACCCCATCGCGCCAATTATATCTTCGGGCGATGTCACCAGCTGAGCCACATTGTTATATATCAGCCGGTTGCAACCCTCGCTGTAACGGTCGCTGATGCGCCCGGGAACGGCAAAAACATCGCGGCTGTAACCGGCTGCGATGCGGGCCGTCACAAGCGCGCCGCCTTTTGAGGCCGACTCGACAACGACAAGACAGTCGCTCAACCCCGCCACGATGCGGTTGCGGGCGAGAAAATTCCCCTTGTGCAACCGGTCTATCGACCTGTAATCAGTCATCAGCATCCCTCCGCTGCGCGCAATCTCGGCAGCCGTCGACCGGTGAACCGGGGGATAAATCGTGTTAAGGCCCTGCGCAAGCACGGCGACAGTGGGGATGCCGCAGGCCAGAGCGGCCTTGTGGGCGGCGATGTCTATACCGTAGGCCAGTCCGCTGACTATCACGAGCGGGTCGGCCATCTTCTGCGCCAGACCTTCGACAAGGCGATTAGTAAAATCAATGCCGTAGACCGTGGCATGGCGAGTGCCCACCACCGACACAAACCGGGCATTGTTCAGGTCACACCGCCCGAGCGTGAAAAGCAACAACGGCGCATCGTCACACTGCACCAGCCGCTGCGGATAATCCTCGTCAGTAAAATATATCGGTTTAATGTGATTGGTCTCCACAAACACTGTCTCACGCTCGGCTTCCGCGAGCAGCCGGCTACGGTATTCCCGATCAAAGAGTTTGTTGCCAAAACCCATGACCGCCGAAAGCTCACGCTCGCTCATCTTGAAAAAAGCATCTTCCCCGCCGATGCGGCCGAGAATCTGCCTTGCAAGCTGCGGATTCATCCCACGCAGCGACGCGAAAGCGATGCGATAAAGCAATGTGTCGTCCATTTCAGCCGTGAAGGATTACAGATAAGACTTGAATGCCTCGGCAAGAACGTCGCCGCGTGTCAACCGGCCATTTTCAAGACACACGATTGTCACCAATGCCTTTACTACAGGTCGTCGGGTCTCAGCATGAAAAATATCCTGATGGAACACAAACCGGGCACCGTTGCGCTCCATCCACAGCTTTGACTCCATAGTTTCCCCGAGGGTCAGCGACGAGATGTATTCAATCTCAACTTTCCTCACGACAGGGTCCAGACCCCGTTCCTGCATCTCGCGGAAAGTAGTCCCCGCCTCCTCGCAAAAATCGTGGCGCGTCATTTCGAGATAATGAAGATAATTGGCATTATTGACAATGCCCTGAGAATCTACCTCATAATCCCGAACCTTGATATGCATGCCAAATACATAGTGATTATCGGCCATACGGTCAATTATTTAAGAAGGTGTTTAGAGGTTGTTAAAACAACTATATATCTCATTAAAATGCAAATTTAACAAAAAAAATATTATATCATGCCCCTGACGCATGCCTTTATCTGTGGGCAGAGGCTTATATTAACACAATTAACAATTACATTAGCGTTTTTTAACTAAATTTTCGCGCGCAGAATCGCGAAATTATACCTAATTTTGCACGCTGAACAGAAGTGATTTTAAACCTATTACCCACTTACAGTCGCAACCGATTTTAGAGATGATTACGATTTTTGGGAGAAGTGTAGAGTTAACCCCATAAAAATCTCTAAAGCGACCATAAAACAGGGTGGATGTCGAATCCAATCCATGTGGCATAATGAGTTTTTAACACGTCACAACAAGTTCAAACAACTTCATCATAGTACCATTTCTTTTGCAATTCACTAAAATATAATTATTGATTGATATAGCATACCCAAATGGAAAATCGGTGTACATTATATTGTTATAGCCAGCTTTTTTCCAACTACCGCAAGGCGGCCATAATGGCTATTGTCTTGATTTTATGCGTTTTACAGGGGGGGGTCGCATCCAGTGCCGCCGAGCCTGTCGATGAATCATTCTCTGAAAAAATTTATTTTCACAAATCATCGTCCCACATCGATCCGTCTTTCCGCGACAATAAAAACAGGCTCGACAGCCTGAAAAACTTCCTTGCGGCATCTGACTCACTGCTGAATCTCGACATCGAAATAACCGGGTCGGCATCACCCGAAGGGAGCGAGTCATTCAACCGGGAACTGGCCGGAAAAAGACTCTCGGCCCTCTCTGACACACTCGGTCCCATCCCGGGACTTAAATCCCGGATTGTGCTCCCGACAGCGGCCTCGCCGTCAGAATGGCCCGACCTGAGATATGCCGAATTTCGCGCCTCGTTCCGGCGCAACAGCCTCGCCGCCACCGCTGACAACTCGCTGTCAGATACCGACATCGAAAACGACACATCTGATATAACTGCCGATATAACTGCCGACGGCTCAGTCCACGGAACCACTGAAAATTCACCCGTTATTACAGCCACAACAGGCTCAAGCCTGCATGAATCCGTGACATCAGAGACACGGAGCCGTTTCCCGCACCTGATTTTAAGCACCAACATGCTCTACGATGCCGCCTTGGTTCCCAACATCGGCATCGGCGTCCGTCTCAACGACCGGTTTACCGTATGGGCCGACTGGATGTATGCATGGTGGAACAATCGTCAGCACCGAAGATACTGGCGCATATACGGAGGCGACATTGAAATGCGCATGCAGCTTGGCCACGGCAAAGGAGACAACACCTTTGCAGGGCACCGCATCGGTGTCTACGCGTCAATCGTGACCTATGACATTCAGTTTGGCCGCTCCCACACCGGGGTCATCGGCGACAAGTTCAACTATGCCGCCGGCATCACCTATGGCTACAGCCTCCCCGTGGCACGCCGTCTGAACATCGACTTCTCAATCGGAATCGGATACCAGTGGGGGCGATACCTGAAACAGCATCTGGTCGACACCCACGACGTATTGCTCTCGACCCACAACCGCAGATGGTTCGGGCCGACACGGGCCGAAATCGGCCTGACATGGCTGATCGGGCCGGGCAACGTCAACTCGACAACAGGGAAAGGAGGCAAGCGATGATCAAGAAATTCGCCATCGCATGTGCTGTCACACTGGCGGCCGCCGCCTCGGTGACACTCACGTCGTCATGCAATCACCGCGAACTCTGCTATGACCACTCCCACTGGCTGGAACTGGCTGTGAATTTTGACTGGAGCGCGCAACCCGACGCCCGCCCCATCACGATGGTGCTATACCTCTTCCCCACCGACGGGGACAGACCGCTGCGATATGAATTTGCCGACATCAACGGCTCTGTCATCCGAGTCCCTGCCGGAAACTTTGACGCGGTCGTGTTCAACGGAAGCACACAGACTGTAGTTGAAAACGGAACCACATTCCGCGACTTCACCCTGTCGACCGACAACGAGTATATCCTCGCCCCCATGAGCCGTGAAATCATCTCTGACCCGCCGCGTTACGAAACTACCCGTGACCAGCCCGTCAAGGCGGCTCCCGACCCGGTGTGGTCCGACAAAAAAGAAAACATAACCATCACAGCCTCCCGCGCAGGACAATCGCTCACTTTCACGCCGGTCGAAGCTACCGCGACCTATACCGTCATCCTGACCGGAGTCAAGAACCTCTCCCACGCCATCGGGTTGAGCGCGTCACTGTCAACCATGTCCGAATCTTTCAGCCCGGCGACACAGTCCCACACCGGCAACGAGGTTACCGTTCCGCTGCCGATCTCGATGACCGATGCCACGACCGCATCGGGAACCGTCGCCCTTTTCGGACACTGCCCCGTGACACCTCTCAGGGAACACATCCTGACCGTCTATACGTCGGACATGCACTACTACAACTTCGACGTAACTTCTCAGATTCACGATGCCCCTGACCCCAGACGGATAACAATCATAATTGACGGCATCGTGCTCCCCGAACCCGACGGCACCGGAATGAAACCGACAGTCAACGGATGGCTCGAAGATGTCAACTGCGACATCGACATGAACTGATAACCGATAACAAGCAATTTCATTATCATAATTATATAAACTGTTTAAAACCACATCACAAATGAACACTAAAGTTTCATCCCTCGGTCTGGCCGTCATGTTACTGGCCACCGCGTGTTCCGACGACAGTGTAGAGATGGTCAACTACGGCGCTGAAATCACGTTCAACACCAACGTTAGCCGCGCCCAGAACATCTCTACCGAGAACCTCAATAGTTTCAACGTATGGGCGTTCTCCGACATTACCGAAAGTGCCGCTTTCATCGACGGACTCACGGCCACAAAAGTCAACGGCAAAGAATACTTTGCATTCGACCACTCTATCTTCTGGCCGTCTGATATTCAGACGCTTAACTTCTGGGCAGTTTCGGGCGCAAAAAAAGAGAGCATCAGCAAGAACAACAAAAAGCTCTCAATCAGCAATTTCACCCCCGACACTGACCCGCTGAAACAGCAGGACCTCATCGTTGCCTACACCTCGGCTAACCGCATCAGCGGCACCTCTGTGTCCTTGTCATTCCACCATGCATTGTCACAGATTGTCGTGAGAGCCACCGAAGGTGTCGAAGGCGACGACTCCAAATCCATTACAATAAAAGGCGCATGGATTGTCAATCCCGCCGCATCGGGTAATCTTTCATCACAGGACGGCGTCACGCTTGATTGGAAGGAGTCATCAACCAAGGCTACATACGGAATGCAGTATGCCGTGGCCAAGAAACTTGACCACACTTCGACATCTTTGTTTGACTTTGACCCCTCAAATGACGACATTACCAAAGCCCAGTCCAACCTCCTGCTCATCCCCCAGCAACTCACCGGATGGACAGGCGACGAAGACCCCGACAACACGCTTAAAGGCGCCTACATCCTCCTTCTCTGCCGTGTAGAGGCCACCCACGACGGTGCTTACCATGAAGGCGAGACAACCGACCCCGCCATCAAATCTGATGAAGTAGGAAACAAGCACACCCATCAGATGTTCCCCTACACCGGAAAATTCGACCCCAATGAATATGGCTACAGCTGCGTCCCCGTCGCTACCAAATGGGAACCCGGCAAACGCTACATCTACAACCTGTCGTTCTGCGGGGCAACAAGCGGAGCAGGCATATATCCTCCCACCGGCCACCCGACTGTAGACCCTGAAAATCCCGACGACAAATATGTAGACGAGCTTCCCGACGACAAAAAACCCGGCGACCCCGTTCTTGACAACCCTATCACTTTCACTGTCACAGTAGAAGACTGGGAAGACGAGAAAAATGCCGACGGCTCGGGATGGACCAACGGCAACATCAACATGAACTGATTAAAATAACAGCACGACGTATGGATTTCCTTAGCGGGAAATGTCCATACGTCGTCATTTATACACTCTCAGACAATGACACGTTTTTCTTTCCCGACATTTTTCCCCACGGCTCCTCTTGCCGCGACAGCGATGCTCGTGATTCTCCTGTCGTCATGCGAGGACACCCCTGTCATCGACAACGGCGACATAACACGCCGGCCGACATTTGACGTGACACTGGAATCTTCATGGACCAAGGGCAATGTGACTTCACGCAACGATGCCACCGACATCCTCATCGAGGAGATTGAGGACAACGGATTCGGAGAACAGCTATATCTTGTCTCGGAGAGTGAAAACCTCGACACTTATACACCGGCAGCCGCGCCGACAATGTCGCGCGGCGTCTCGACGACCGTCGAGACTTTCCCCACATCATTCGGCCTGTCGGCAATCTGCTACGACAGCAGCTCACAGGCCGAAGACCTGACAGAATTCAACGCCAATTTTGCCTGCAACACCTCTGTCAGCCTGAATGCCTCGACATGGACCCCGGCGGGCAAACTTGACTGGCCCGGCTCGGGACGGCTACGCTTTATGGCCTATGCCCCCTACTCCACCTCTGAAAACGGCATCACCCATTCCGAAAGCGGCTCCCACCCCTCGATAACTTTTACTGTAAAAGACAATGTCGCCGATCAGACCGACCTTCTGACCGCCATCGCCGACGTTGCCGGCGCCGGTTCTCCCGCCGTCAAGCTGTCATTCGGCCATGCCCTTTCCGCAATCAGCATCAGGAGCGGCGACGCATTGCTTGCCGGCGACATCACGCGCGTGACCATCTCGGGTGTCCACGGCTCAGGGACTCTGACCCTATCGACCGGCGAGTGGAAAGTCAGCGGAACGCCGTCAGCATCCTACTCTGTTGCCACAACCGTGAATTTTGACTATCAAGGCACCGAAAACCCATATTCCTCACCCGGACTGACAATAGCCGGCGGCAAAGACGCGGACGGCAAAGACGACCGCCTCACATTCTTCATGATTCCCCAGCAACTGACCGCCGACGCCAAACTGACGATCGAGTTTACCGACCGACTGACCAATACCAAGCGGACCCTCACCGCCTCCATCGGCGGAAATAAAAAATCATGGGAATCAGGAAAACTCTACACCTACTCCGTGTCATCAACAGGCGTTGTGGTCACTCCCGTGGTGAAACTCGTCAAAAACGGCACTGAAGATGTGTTCCCTATCGATTCCATCCCGTTTTCAGGAGCAATCCGCAACGTCAATCTGACAGCCTTCGTGCGCGTCACCCAGAAGGGCGCGGAAACCAAAGACCTCGCCGTCCCGTTCAAAATCTACTCAGCCGCAGGAACGTCGGGCGACTGGGAGGAAGCCACATGGGAACCCAACGGCGACAACGACACATTCGACCCCGAAGGAACCACCGAGACCAAGACCGGCTCGCTCCTGTTCCAGCCACAACCACTGTTCAGCAACACATTGCAGAAAGATTTCCCGCGCACCATGCGCAACGACATAAAAGACCTGTCGGAATCAGAATCGGCCAACTGCTACATGATTCATGAACCCGGCACCTATAAATTCCGCACCGTCTACGGCAACTCGCTGAAAAACGGCACAGCCAACACCGGTGCCTATACCATAAACCGCGCCGACGGCAGCGGCACCCCTCATCCCGGCATGATTTTCTTTGCCGACCACGACAACAAGCCCATAACAACCCCCTATATAAAGAATCAGGCCGGACCGCTGAAAGACGCATTCCTGCTGTGGTCTGATTCCCCGGGATTGATTGACCTCGTAAAACTCGATGACACCGGCGACTATATCAGTTTCCGCGTCAGCCCCCACACCATCGCGCAGGGCAACGCCGTTATAGCCGTGCGCAACGCCGACAACACCATCGTGTGGAGCTGGCACATCTGGGTCACAACGAAAAACTGGGACACCGGCCGCATCAAGTCGCGCGCCGACGACGGATACACCTATACATTTGCGCCGTCAACCCTCGGCTACTGTGATGCCCACGGCAGTGCCGACGAGCGCACGATGAAGATAAAATTTGAATTTGACCTCACCGACCACAAGGGAGGCAAACTCGCCGTGACACAAATCGGCGACAAGAAGCTCACATTTACCCAGCAGCGGATAATAGCCTCGCTTGCCGGTGACAACACATATTACCAATGGGGGCGCAAAGACCCGATGGTTCCCGGCATATATGACATATATGGCCACTACTACTTCCCATACAAGGGATTGGATACAGAATTTACCATGCTCAACAAACCGATATTTGACTTTGACCCCGACTACGAGTTCACCCGCTCCCCCACCGACAACGGCTATAACATGGGGCAGGCTATCCAACACCCCCACCATTTCATCATGGGTAAAGACCTCTCGTCTTCGGTCGGCCAAAACTACCGTACCCACTGGCACACCACTGCAGGCACAAACTATCTTGAAGACGACACCAAAAACGACAAAGGAGAAGTCGTCGTCAGATCGACAATGTACAACGCATGGAACTCCACAGCAAGGCAATACGGAGTCGGAACATCGATAGATCCGCGAAACTCGCAACCGGTTACAAAAACAATCTACGACCCGTGTCCCGCCGGATTCAACATCCCTGCGGCAGCAGCCTATACCGGTCTGATTCATTATAACAAAGACGTCTTAACCAACACACAAAACCCCAACTATAATGTCGACCATTCATGGCCTGACAATCCGATAGAATTTGACGACGCTACCTGCTCGTGGACACTGACAAGCAACTCCTCGGGTACAGGCGATCCGGTCAGATTATATGCCACCGGCATGAGAAACATGAATGTCAAGAATCCGGACGAGCTGCCTGACTATCTCAAAGACAAGACATTCCCTGCCTATTCCAAAGTTACATTCATCTGTTCCTCAACATTGTCAGGCTCCTCGCAGACTATGATTTTATATATTGACAACCGCACTGCATCTGCATCACCCAAGAAGATTCCGTGCGGCTCGTGTCAAACCTCCAACAATTCCTATGGGTTCACCGTGTGGCCCGTCTGCGACGTGACCCCCACCCCTTAACTTGTCATTATGAATCGCCCTGTTAATTTACCGTCATGTGTAATTTTTCCCGATGCCTGACCGTTATTAATAAGTGAATCTGAACATTTATGAAACAAGGCGCTATGGCACCATCGTTTTCCTCGTGATTTCGGTGGTAGTCGTGGCGTTGTTTCTTTATTACTCCTCGCGGTTGGTGGCCGACCTGTCGGCACAGGAAAGAGCGAGAATGCAGATATGGGCCGACGCGACTCGGGAGCTTTCGACGCTCGGCACTTCAGGCGATGACGGCGAGCCTTCAATGGGAAATGTCGATTTCCTCCTGAGCATCATTGAAGAAAACCGCACCATCCCCGTCCTGCTGACCGACGACAGGGGCAACATCATCATGCACCGGAATTTTGACCTCCCCGAGCCTGTCGATTCCATGATGCCTTTCTTTCTGAGCGAGGCCAACGAGCTGTTTCTGCAAAACAAACTTGCCGACCTGCGCCACACCACCAACGTCATCCACATCGTCATCACCCCGACACTGAACCAGCATCTCTACTACGAGGATTCCAAGCTGCTGAAAAGCCTGAGCCTGTATCCCTATATCCAAGTGGTCATCCTCATCGTGTTTGTGGCGATTGTCTACTATGCCGTTTCATCGACAAAACGGGCCGAGCAAAACAAGGTGTGGGTGGGACTATCCAAGGAAACGGCCCACCAGCTCGGGACACCCATCTCGTCACTGATGGCATGGATGGAAATTTTGAGCGAACTGGGGGTAGACCGCGACACGGTCGCCGAGATGAACAAGGATGTCAGACGATTGTCAACCATCGCGTCGCGATTCTCTAAAATCGGCTCAAAGCCTCAGATGGAACCGGTCGACCTCAACGAAGCTGTCGAGCGTTCCGCCTCCTACATGTCAACACGCATCTCGACACGCATCTCCATCAAGTTCATCCCCGCCGGCGAGCCGCTGCCGGTAATGATGTCAGAGCCGCTCGCCGAATGGGTGATGGAAAACCTCATGAAAAATGCCGTCGACGCAATGGAGGCCGAAGGCAACATCACGATTGTCACCCAACGAGACAAGGACATCGCAATCGTCGAAGTCACCGACACCGGCAAAGGTATGTCGCGCAAGAATTTCAAAACGATTTTCAATCCCGGGTTTACCACCAAAAAACGCGGATGGGGACTGGGACTCACTCTCGCCAAGCGAATAATAGAGGAATACCACCACGGCCGCATATATGTGAAGAATTCCGAGCCCGGCGTGGGCACAACATTTAGAATAGAATTCCCCATTGACCGATGAACATAATATATGAACCAGCAATAGTCTCGGCGGCTCCCGCCCTGCGCACCGTCACCGTCGAGGCCGACGTGGTCAACAGCGACACCCCCGATGACCTTTGGAACCTTCTTCTGACCGAAGGGGAGGAAATCAGAAAACGCTATGACCTCCCGATGATCAACAAGCGCCCCGCGATTGCAGGAACCCGTGACGCCTACAAGGCGCTCGGCAAGGAGCCCAACCGTTACCGCCCCAGTGCCGAGGCGTTGTGCCGCCGGCTTGTCAAGGGGATGGAATTGTACCGCATCAACACCCTTGTCGACATCATCAACCTCATATCGGTGCGCACCGGATATTCTATCGGCGGCTTTGATGCCGACCTCATCCAAGGTGACACTCTGACTCTCGGCGCGGGACGCGACGGAGAACCATTTGAAGGAATCGGGCGCGGGATGCTCAACATCGAGCACCTTCCCGTGTATCGCGACGCTATCGGAGGAATCGGGACACCGACAAGCGACAACGAGCGCACAAAGCTCACCACCGCGACCCGCCGCCTGCTGATGACAATAAATATTTACCGCGAAGAAACTCCGGCCGACGAAACAATCGCCCTCACCCGTGAACTGCTCGAAAAATATGCCGGGGCAACCAATATAACCGTAAAAGAATTTCACCCATGAAAACCTTGAGAATGTACCCCACCAGCATCAACGACCTTTTTATGGACGAGGTCGTCGAGACGCTGCGTGACGGCGGAATCATCATCTACCCGACCGACACCCTGTATGCAATCGGGTGTGACGCTCTCAACAACGGTGCCGTCGAGCGCATCTGCAAGTTAAAAGGCATCAACCCCGCTAAAGAATTTCTATCGGTCATCTGCGCCGACATCTCGATGGCAAGCGACTATGCCCGCATCGACAACGAGGCTTTCCGCATTCTCCGCACCAACCTTCCGGGACCCTTCACATTCATCCTCCCGGCATCGACCAAGCTGCCCAAGGTGTTCAAGGGGCGCAAGACGGTAGGTGTCCGCATCCCGGGCAACGCGATTGCGACTGAAATTTCACGCCGTCTCGGAGGCCCCATACTGACCACCTCGATAAAGTGGGATGAAGATATTCCCGAGGACGGATGCGAGCCGCTGGCCATAGCGACACGGTATGAAAACGACATTGACCTCATGGTCGACGGTGGCACAGGCGACATCATCCCGTCAACGATTGTCGACCTGCTCGACTCCTCCTCCCCCGAGATAATACGCGAAGGGAAAGGAGAGTTGGAATGATTGTCAGAGAGGTCAGCGCGGCCGACTACCGCAACCGGTTCCCTCAGGCGGGGCATGTGTTCAACTCAATCCCGTTTGCCTCTCTCAACGCGTCAAAAGTCGGGAAAGTCCTTTATCTCCTCATCGAGGACGAAGGCCGCACCCGTTTCGGCCTCATACTCGGCGACCGGGGCGACCTGCTCGCCTCCCCGTTTTCGGCCCCATACGGCGGCCTTGAATATTCCCGCGACGAGCGCATTGAAAAAGTCAACGAGGCTGTCGAAGCTGTTGCCGATTTCGGCCGCGAAAAAGGAATGCCGGTGCGCCTAACCCTCCCACCCCGGTTCCATTCTCCCGAAATGAACATGAAGATAACGGCCGCTCTACTCAACCGCCCGGGCGCGCTGTCACATGCCGACTACAACTATCACTACGAGCTGGACAGGGTGACCGACTTTGAAAAATGGCTTAGCCCGAGTGCGCGGCGCAATTTTCACACCTCACTCAAGAGCGATTTCAGGTTTGAGCCGCTCGGCAACACGCCCGACGACATATCGCGAGCCTACGAGGTAATCCGCATCAATCACGAAAGCCTCGGACACGCCCTGCGCATGTCGCGACAGGCTGTCATCGACACGGCCGCCGTTCTCAAAGCCGACTTTTTCATCATGACTCTTGACGGAAAGGATGTTGCGGCCGCACAAATCTACCATGTCGCTCCCGGAATAGTCCAACTGATAAACTGGGGCGACCTTCCCGCCTACCG
Organism: uncultured Porphyromonadaceae bacterium; assembly: GCA_947176615.1. Classification (GTDB taxonomy): domain Bacteria; phylum Bacteroidota; class Bacteroidia; order Bacteroidales; family Muribaculaceae; genus Duncaniella. Next base: position 2,580 of record CAMWRO010000031.1, on the reverse strand, counting down.
TTCACTGCGCCCCATGAACTTCATGGCATGGAAAGTCATGGAACATTACCACGCGGCAGGAGAAAAAATCTATGACCTCGGGCCGGCCTCGGAAGACGGCACTCCCGCAACGGGACTCTGCGATTTCAAGGAGGGTCTTGGATGCCGCCTGACAATGAAATTCACATTCATAATTTGAACAATAAAAGCGCGATCCGCAGAATTTTGACTCTGCGGATCGCGCTTATCTGTTATTTATTATTATTCGTTATTTTTCTTCCGTATTTTCTGCGAAATCATGATATTGGCAATAGTCCACAAAGCCACGTCAACGATGATTATAACATTAAGATTTAAATGCAACCATGAATAGAACGCCACGTTCATGAGGCTCAAGAGCAGCGAGACGGTTATAATGGTAATCATGGCCACACGCTGGTTCAACCCCATAGCAAGCAACTTGTGGTGAATGTGGTTCTTGTCAGGGCTAAACGGATTTTTCTTATTGCGGATGCGGTGGAAATAGACTCGCACGACATCAAAACACGGTATAATCAGGGGCGAAAACGCCAATACAGCCGGAGAGCCTATATTGACAGTGTCAGTGGGTTCCAAGCTAAAGAGCTTGATTCCAAGCACGCTCAGCAACAGACCTACTGTCAGAGAGCCGGTATCACCCATGAATATCTTGCTGTGTTTTTCAGCATTTCCGAAAACGTTGTAATAGAAAAACGGCACAAGCACACCCAGTGTCGCGAAGGCAAGCATCGCAAAGGCATAATCGCCGGTAGAATAGAATGCCACACCGTAGATTATACATGCAATCGAACTCAGACCCGACGCGAGGCCGTCAATGCCGTCAATCAGGTTTATTGCGTTAATCAGAAACACAATGACTACCGCTGTGAAGGGCCACGCTATCCATAGCGGCCATTCATATATGCCCAGAATGCCGTCGAGGTTTCCGAAATAGTCTCCGCCCGCGATAAGCAACGCGGCACATATAATCTGGACGACAAACTTGGCTCGATACTTTATACCGATCAAGTCATCGGCCATACCGACGAGGTAAAGCAATTGCAACGCACACAGCACACAGAGCAGCATCAGATCTTCATTCAATGCGGCCTGTGGCAATGCCTCATACCCAAGCAAAAGGTTGGACACGATGGCAAGTGCATAGGAAAAAAATATCACCGGCATGAATGCTATGCCTCCGAGACGCGGGACTGCACCCTTGTGTATTTTGCGCGCATCGGGCACATCAAACAACTTTTTGCGGAATGCAATCAGTAATATTTGCGGAATCAAGATTCCGGCTGAAAAGACACAGAGGCAAAAAACAGCTCCTATGTTCCAAAACCAATAGCTCATACTTACTCCGTGAGATTTGTTTAGTATAGATTGAAAAAGGATGTGACAATTTTAATCACACACAATATCAAATTTTCGCAAATATAGTCAAAAAAGTCATAATAACCTAAAATTCAGACCGTTTTTTTACTGGCCCCTGATGTCGTTTTGCGCCATTAGGGGGGGGTAAAATTTTGAATTTCAAATAGTTACATCACCTCAAAAACAAACAGGCATCGCCGTAGGAGAGAAATCGGAAATCACCGTTAAGGGCAAAATCGTAGACTTCCCTCCAGCCGCCTCCGATAAAAGCCGACACGAGCAACAGCAGGGTTGACCGAGGCTGATGAAAGTTTGTGACAATCGCCTTGACCATTCTGTAATCATAACCGGGGGCAATCATCAGCCGCGTCGCGGCCACAAGCGCCGGCTGCCCGGTAGCGTCGAGATGGGACAACACCGCTTTCATCGACTGAGCCACAGTCAGGCGGGGATGGTCTTCGCTATAAGGATACCATTGCGGCAGCTCGTCGGGTGTCAGTCCCTGATGAATCATGCAGCCGAGGTGGTAGAGGCTTTCAAGGGTGCGCACCGACGTGGTCCCGACAGCTACCACCCTGCGTGATGTCGCCGCGAGTTCTTCAATCAATTCGCGGTCCACGGCGATAAACTCGCTGTGCATCTCATGCTCCCCTATCGAGTCGCTTTTGACCGGCTGAAACGTCCCGGCCCCGACATGCAGTGTCAGTTCCCGACGCGGAATGCCGCGACGGTCGATTGCCTCAAGGACGGCGGGGGTAAAGTGCAGTCCGGCCGTCGGCGCGGCCACCGATCCTTGGATGTGGCTGAACACGGTCTGATAATCCGATGAGTCGCTTTCTTCGGTCGAGCGGTTGAGATAAGGCGGAATAGGGATTTCCCCGGCAGCGGCAATTATGCGGCTGAAGGTTATATCGGCGGGAGTCCAGCTGAATTCGATTACCGATGCGTTACCGACACGGTCGAGTCGCGTGGCCGCGAGCACCACCTCGGTGCCGCCGACGTCAAGCCTCATTTTCAGCTCACCGCTTTTCCACCGCTTGGAATTGCCGACGAAGCATATCCACGCACACCGGCCCTCTGATGCGAAATTCATCGCATAATCCCTCGGCGACTGCGGTTCAAGGCAGAAAATCTCAATAGCGGCACCAGATTCATCATCCCCCTTGCGGAATCTGAGACGGGCGTTGATTACACGGGTGTTGTTGT
>CAMWRO010000030.1 GCA_947176615.1 uncultured Porphyromonadaceae bacterium | reverse complement strand
TTACTACTCGGCAATCTTCCCCTTCCAGAAATATGCCGTCAACATGCTCCAGTGCAACCTGTCGTTCACCGATGTTGACCCCGCTTCGTTCTGGGCCGGCGACACTGTTACTGTCGTGCAGTATGTCATCATGATTATTGTTGCCGGTGCTGCGTTTGCAAGCAATTTCTCAAAGGCAAAAGGTCGCAAATATGGTCTTCTCGCGGTTGCTATTATCGCTCTTGTCGTGTTCTGTTACATGGGTTACAAGCGCCAGTCGGCCGGAACGATATTCGCCGTGTTCCCGCTCCTTGCCGTCGGTATTACCCCGATTCTCGGCAACTATGTCGATTATAAAGGAAAAGCGGCGTCGATGCTTGTCGTCGGCTCGTTGCTTCTGATTGCCTGTCACCTGACATTTGCGTTTGTCCTCCCGCTGTTCAAGGACAGCCCTGTGGGCGGCGTGTGCATCGCTTATCTGACAATTCTTGTGCTCGGGGCATCTTTCTCCCTCGTCCCCGCGTCGTTGTGGCCAAGTGTTCCCAAGCTTGTCGACGCTAAAATCATCGGGTCGGCCTATGCGTTGATATTCTGGATTCAGAATATCGGTCTTTGGCTGTTCCCGTTGCTTATCGGCAAGGTTCTTGACAACACGAATCCTCAGATTGTAGAGGGATTGGCCAACGGCACGATGACTCCCGAGCAAGCAGCCGTGAGCTACAACTACACCGCGCCTCTCGTGATGCTTGCCTGCCTCGGTGTAGCCGCGCTTGTTCTCGGCCTCGTGCTGAAAGTCATTGACCGCAAGCACAATCTCGGTCTTGAACTTCCCAATATCAAACCCGAAACGGAAGTCCTCGAATCAGAGGTTGCCGCCGCTGAAGAATAATAAGAATAATAGGTTGTTTTTTACAACCTCTGAGACTTTTGTCAATACATAAAAAATCCGGGACTGCATACAGTATGCAGTCCCGGATTTTTTATGCTGATTGGAGTCAGTAACCTTTGCGGTATTTGTCGTCGGCCGAGTCTTCGAGGATGCTGAGATAGGATGCGTAACGGGATTGAGAGATGAGGTTGTCGTCAAGTGCCGCGCGGACGGCGCATCCGGGCTCGTGGGTGTGGGTGCAGTCGCCATACCGGCACTCGGCGCTGTGCTTGAAGATTTCGGGGAAGTAGTGACCCACTTCATGGCGGTCAAATTCCAGTGTGCCGAATCCTTTGACCCCGGGTGTGTCGATTATATAGGTGCACGGAGCCATTCCCGGGACAGCAAACATCTCGGAGAATGTGGTTGTATGCATACCTGTGTCGTGCATGGCCGATATTTCGGCAGTCGCGAGGTGCAGGTCGGGGATTAGGTCGTTGATGAGAGTTGATTTCCCTACGCCCGAGTTGCCCGAGAACAACGTGATTTTGCCGTCAAGCATCGATTTAAGCGTGTCGACACCTTCGCCGGTTGCGGCTGAGACGCGAATCACCGGGTAACCGATGGATTCATAAAGATAGGCGACGGCATCAAGATATTCTTTGTCGTCGGGGGTGTCGAGCAGGTCGATTTTGTTGATGACGATAACCGCAGGGACGCGATAGGCTTCGGCTGTGGCGAGAAAGCGGTCTATAAATGTCGTAGAGGTCGTCGGGTGGGCCAGCGTTACAATCAGACACACTTGGTCAAGATTGGCGGCGATTATGTGGGCTTGCTTTGACAGGTTGCTGGCACGGCGGATTATGTAGTTTTTGCGCGGCTCTATGGCCGTGATGTAGGATGCCGTGTCGCTGCCGGAACCTGACAGGGTCACGCGGTCGCCCACGGCTACGGGATTTGTGGTCCGGATTCCTTTGAGCCGGAAATTTCCTTTTATTTTGCAGAGAACCTCAGCGCCGTCATCGGTCTTGACGAGGTAGCTGCTGCCGGTATTTTTGATTACTAAACCTTTCATCGTGATAGTCGTTAATGAGGTTGTTTTTTACGGCCTCTAAAAGAAATCTTTTAGCCGCTCGGCCGGTATTCCGAGCTGACGGGCGCGCTCGGCGTCGGCACGGGCATCGGCAATGCGATAGCGCATCTTGTTGAGCGCGGCGCGGTATAGATACAGCTCTCCGTCTTCGGGGTCGAGTTCGAGGCCCCGGGCAATATCGTCGGAAGCCTCGGATAATTGGTCGAGCATCAGGCGGCACAATGCCCTTCCCGAATAGAGGTGTGATGCCGGGTCTTTTTCGATAACGCGGTTGAAATAGGGGATGGCCTCGGCCCAGTTGCCGAGTGCGGAATGCAGAGATGCCATCCCGATTGATGTTTCGATTTCGTCAGGGGCATGGGAATTGAGATATTCAAAGTCCTGTGTCGCGGTCGCGATGTCACGGGCCTTCAGCGCGATTATGCCATGATTGAAACGTGGTATCACCGCCGTGGAGTCAAGCTCTATGATGCGCCCGAAATCATCGAATGCCTCTTTTTCATGACCGGTCGCCATCAGGATTCGTGCCCGGTTTCCTAAAATGGTTACTGACGCGGGGGCGATTTCGTGAGCGGTATTCAGCGTCGCAAGAGCGAGAGAGTCTTTGCCCTGATTGAACTGCATCATGCCGACGTTGGACATCAGCAGGACGTTGAAGGGGTTGGCGGGTTCGAGCCGCATTGCCTTTACAAGCAATTGCTCGGCCTCGTCCCACTTGCCGGCGGCAATCGCTTTGTCGGCATCACCGACGAGGTCAGTATAGCTGCTGCTTTGGGCCATAATGGAGAATGGCGCTGTGGCAAGCAGGAAAATTATCAGTAATGTTTTGAATTTCATTTTTGAATTATTCGATGGCACTCATGCGGTATTCCCGCGGTGACATTCCGGTGTAGTGTTTGAAATATTTGCCGAAAAAAGACTGGTTGGAGAAGTTCAGTTCAAGGCTGATTTCCTGAATCGTCATTCCCGATTTCCGCAACATAATCTTGGCTTCCAAAATTACGCGGTAGTCAATCCATTCGCCGGCTGTCTTGCCGCTTATTTCTTTTAGGACCGCCGAGAGGTGTTTGGGTGATACGCACAGTTCCCGGGCATAGAAAGCGACCGAGCGCTCGGCCTTGTAATGAATGTCGACAAGCGTTATGAAGCGTGTGAGCAGCTCCTCACGGCGTGAATGCCGTTGCCCTTTCATGGACACGCGGGCAGTGTAGATGCCAAGTGTGTCAAAAAACAACACTTCGCAAAGCGACGCGATTGCCTGCCGGTTGTAGAGGCGATGGGTGTCGCAGAGTTTGCGCCGGAACAGTGCGTGAATCAGAATCTGGCTTTCAAGTTCCTCGCGTGTAATCTCTATAACGGGGTTTTCGCTGAAATGAATCGCGCTTGAAATGATATATTGCAGCGACGGCAGCAGCTCATTGAGCTTGTCTTCGTGAACCACGATGAAAAAGCCGTCAAAATCAGCGCTCTCCTTGCATTCTGACAGGTTGTGTCCCGGACGCAGCACCATAATGGAGCTGGCTTTCATCCGGCGCGGTGTAAGGTCTATTATGGCCGATATTTCGCCTGACACACACACGGCGAGCATCATCACGTCCATTTTATAGGGGAACGAAATGAACGGTATGTCCCGGAGCGACTTAAAGATGGCAATACCGCTTGTCGCGAGATGTTGTCTCGGGTCAGTTGGACTGGAGGGAGATGTCATCAGCTGGAATTTTATACAAAGATAGGTGATATTTGCCGGTAATCGGTCATTTGGTGCCGAGATTTTTCCCGGCTGTGGCTATATAGATATTTGAGGTGTCAAAATATCGTCGGGAAATATCTGCAAGCAGTTCGCCTGACAGCGAGCGTGCGACATTTTGCTGTTGGTCAAAATAGTCGGGGCGTGTTTTGGCAAAAAGCTGTAGTTCCCAGATGTCCATTGCAGTGAACGGGGTGTCAAGTGACGATGCGAGACCCGAAAGGACATGGCGCGAAAGACGGTTTATCTCTTCATCCGTATAGCTTGACGGGTCTTTCATGCGCTCGATTTCAGCGATTACTTCGGTAATTATGGTCTCGACATATCGGTTGTCGGTCTGTGTCGATATGGAGATAAACGACGATTCCGTATAACCGACGAGCGCGGCCATAATGCCATAGGTGAGGCCTTTTTCTTCGCGAATGTTGAGCATCAGGCGGCTGCCGAAATATCCGCCGAGGGCAATGACCGCGATGCGCAGCGGAACATAGTCGGGATGGTTTCGCCCGATGGATGGGATTGACAGTTTTACCGCGCTTTGGACAGCGTCGGGACACTCGACGTGGACGCGGTGTTGTGCCGACGGGGCAAATGTCAGCGGTGTTTCGTCGTAACCGGGACCGAGAGTCGGGAGTGAGAGAAGCGTGTCAGTGGTCAGCGCGAGGATGTCGGGGGTGATTTTCCCCGACAGATAGGCTTTTATCCGGGATGGATTGAACCCGTTGTAGTAGAACGAATGGATGTCTTCGCGGGTTATGGAGCCGATTTTTTCGGGCGAACTTTCCCGTGCAAGGGGGCAGTCTTCGCCATAAATGATGCGTCTCATGGCCCTTGACGCCTGATTGCTGACTTTTTCCTGCTCGACACGAAGTCTTTCAGCAGTCTGGCCGACGATGCTGTCTACTTCGTTTTGGGGAAACGTCGGGGTGGACAGTACTCGTCCGATGAGCGGAATTATATTCTTGGCGGTGGAGTTTAGCGAATAAATTGTGAGAGACCGCTGGTGGGTGTGAGCGAGAGATTTTACCCACGCGCCGTTAAACTCAAGCATTTCGGCAATCTTGTCGCCGCTCAGGCCGTCGCATCCTTCGACCGGGAGCGAGGCTGTGAGTTTGGCAAGCGACGGGATGGTTTCTTCGGCCTCTCCTCCGTTGATGGAGATGGTCAGTCGGTTTACATCCATTTCGCCACTGTCGAGTATTGACAGCGGTATGCCGTTTTCAAGTGTGATGAGCGAAGGTCGCGGGAGAGCAAGATGCCCGAAAGAATGGACTTCGGGAGCGATTGTACGGTCAAGGATTTGTGACATCTGTATCAATTGGCTACGATAGAGTCTATTTTTTGTTCAATGATTTCGTCAAGGACCTGACGCCGGGCTAATTCAGCTGACATCTCGGGTGCTGCGCTTGCGGTCACGGTTGCCGGGACCGTCATTGCCGGCTGATCTGTCGGCGTTGACTGAGACCGGGGTTTCCCTTCCGGTTTGGACGGCAGTGACGCTACGGGTTCGAGTGTAAAAGGTAGCGCGTCCGGGTTGTCGGCAGGAGGGAGCGGGGGAGCGTCGACCGGAGCGGTTTCCTTTGCCGGCTTGTCCTTTCTTTTTCCTGACTTCTTGATCATTGCGTGATAAGGCTCCACGCGTCCGGCTCCCGCAAATGTGCGTGTGTAATAATCGGCACTGAGGTCGCTTACAATTACACCGCGACTCGCCGAAGAATGAACCATGCGCCCGTCGCCGATATACATCCCGACGTGGGAAACCTTGCTGCTGCCCTTGGTTGTCGCAAAAAAGACAAGGTCGCCGGGAATCAGCTCGTTACGGCCAATGGGAGTGCAATAGTCGCTTTGTGCCCGTGAATTACGCGGCAGTTTTATGTTGAGGGCATCATTATAAACGCGCAGCATCAGAGCCGAGCAGTCGATGCCGTTGCGGTCATTTCCGCCATATTTATATGGTGTTCCGAGCCATCCGTCGACCTCTTTTAACAGCGACCGGGACTGCGGGGCAAGTGATGCCGAGATTTCGACTTTCTGTGAAGAAGATACAGCCGAGCCTCCACGACGATTGGAAACAGAATGCCGTGACGAGCCACACCCCGTCAGAATCACTGACGTCAGGACCAAGATGGATATTACTGTTATCGTATTTCGCACTAATTTTTGCATCATAGACGCAAAGTTACGCAATTTTCAATAAATATATGGCTCGGAAAGGGGTAATTTTTGGTCAAAAAAGAGAAGATTTTGACCATGACCGATAAGAGCAAATTTGAATATGGATTCAAAATGATAAAAATAAGCCGTTTTATGGTAAATTTGTGACAACGCATGAAAAACATGTTGCGAATGTTTGGACGTGAGCAGTCAATTTCTTAAATTTGCAACACTCAAAAACAAGATTCTTACTAAAAATCTAATTAAGATATATAAAAAAATAACTATGAAAATTGATAAGACGACAGCGCAGTCGCCCAAAGGCGAAATCTCGCTTTTTACCCTGATCAATGCCTCGGGGGCATCAGTGACCGTTTCCTCTCTTGGCGCCGGTATTGTGGCTGTCATGGTTCCCGACAGGGAAGGTAAACTTGCCAATGTCGCGCTCGGATATAAAAATCCGGCTGATTATATAGCCGACGGGCCTTGTGCCGGAAAAGTACCCGGACGATTTGCCAACCGCATTGCCCGTGGAAAGTTTTCACTTGACGGCAAAGAATATACTCTTGCAATCAACAATGGCCCCAATGCCCTTCACGGAGGTCCCGAAGGATTCCAGAACCAGATATGGGACAGCGCAGTCGAGGGTGACAGTGTCGTGTTCACCTATCATGCTGCCGACGGTGAGGAAGGCTACCCCGGAAACATGACCGTCAAGGCTGTCTATACATGGAATGACGATAACGAATTGTCACTCGTCCTGACCGCCGGGACCGATGCCAAGACCGTCGTCAATCTCACAAATCATGTATATTTCAATCTTGACGGGGAGCAGGCCGGAACCGTGCTTGATCACGAAATGAAAATCAAGGCCGCCCGTTATCTTCCTACCGATGACACCCAGATACCTACCGGGGAGCTTGCCCCGGTTGACGGAACTCCGATGGACTTCACATCGTTCAAGACCATCGGCCGTGATATCAAAGCCGATTTTGAACCGTTGAAGATAGGAAAAGGATATGACCATTGCTGGGTCCTTGACGATTATGAGAAGGGAAAACTTCAGGAGATAGCCGTGCTGCAGTCTCGTAAGTCAGGCCGCCGTCTGACTGTTTTGACAACACAACCCGGAGTGCAGATTTATACCGGCAACTGGCTTGCCGGATGTCCTGAAAGTATCTCGGGCGGGAACTATAACGACTATGACGGCGTCGCTCTCGAATGTCAGAACTTCCCCGACGCGCCCAACCACCCCGAGTTCCCCTCATCGGTGCTGAACCCGGGTGAGACTTTTGAAGAGGCTATCAGATTCAAGTTTGACACGATTTAACCATACATTGATATATTAAGATATGAAACCAACATTATTTGTACTTGCAGCCGGAATGGGCAGCCGTTATGGCGGTCTCAAGCAGCTTGATCCCCTCGGCCCTCAGGGCCAGACTATCATGGACTATTCAATCTATGATGCTATTCAGTCAGGCTTCGGCAAAGTAGTTTTTGTTATCCGTAAAGATTTTGAGAAGGATTTCCGTGAAAAAATCCTGTCTAAATATGAAGGTCACATTCCCGTCGAGGTTGTGTTCCAGTCGACCGACAAACTTCCCGAGGGATATACCTGCCCCGAAGACCGCACCAAGCCGTGGGGAACCAACCACGCTGTCCTCATGGGCAAGGATGTAATCAAGGAACCGTTTGCCGTTATCAACGCCGACGATTTCTATGGACGCGACGCTTTCCGCGTGATTGCCGAAGACCTCATGCGTCCCCGTGACCGCAAGGGTGATTACTCGATGGTGGGATTCCGCGTGGGAAACACCATGACCGAAAACGGGTCTGTCGCCCGCGGCGTGTGCGAGAACAAGGACGGCATGCTGACTTCGGTTGTCGAGCGCACCGCTATCTCTTATGACAAAGATGGCAAAATCGTCTTTACCGACGAAAATGATCAGGTTCAGACTCTTGACCCCAAGACTCCCGTTTCGATGAACCTGTGGGGCTTCACACCTGATTATTTTGATTACAGCGAGCGTGAGTTCCGCAAATTCCTTGACAAGGACATCAATACCCCCAAAGCCGAATTCTTTATCCCCTTGTGTATCGACACCCTCATCAATTCAGGCGAGGCAACCGTGAAGGTTCTCGATACTGACAGCAAGTGGTTCGGAGTCACCTATGCCGCCGACCGTCCCGGTGTTGTGGCAAAGTTTGCCGAACTTCATGCCGAAGGTGTATATCCCGAAAAAATGTTTTAACAGCTATAATACTTAAATCTAATGGAATTAAAAGAAAAAATCCAAAAAGCGTTTGCCGAGCACTTCGGCGGCGAAGGTACTGTATATGCGTCGGCCGGCCGCATCAACCTCATCGGCGAGCATACCGACTACAACGGCGGGTATGTGTTCCCCGGTGCGATTGACAAGGTCATCATGGCCGAGATGCGTGAAAACGGCACAGAGAAAGTGCGCGTTTACTCGATTGATATTGACGAAGCTACAGAATTCGGGCTCAACGAAGAAGACGCACCCTCACAGCAGTGGGCGCGCTACATCTTCGGTGTGTGCCGCGAGACGATCAAGCGTGGCGGCATGGTAAAGGGCTTTGATGCTGTCTTTGCCGGAAACGTGCCTCTCGGTGCGGGTCTGTCATCTTCGGCCGCTCTTGAATCTTGCTTCGCTTTCGCAATCAACGATATGTTCAACGGTAACACTATCTCGAAGTTTGACCTCGCCAAGATCGGTCAGTCAACCGAGCATAACTACTGTGGCGTGAACTGCGGCATCATGGACCAGTTTGCATCGGTATTCGGCAAGAAAGACCATCTCATCCGTCTTGACTGCCGTTCTCTCGAATTTGAATATTTCCCCATCAAGCTCGAAGATTCCAAGCTCGTTCTCGTCGATTCACGCGTTAAGCACGAATTGGTCGATTCGCCCTATAACAAGCGTCGCCAGTCATGCGAAAATGTCGCCAAGCGTCTCGGCGTTGAGACATTGCGTGATGCCGACATGGATATGCTCAACGGAATCAAGAGCGATATTTCGGCCGAGGATTATTTCCGCGCAAAGTTTGTGCTTGAGGAAAAAGAGCGTGTGCTCGGCGTGTGTGACGCACTTGAACGCGGCGACCTCAAGACTGTGGGCCGTCTGATGTATGAGACCCACGAAGGTCTGTCAAAGGATTATGAGGTTTCTTGCGAGGAACTCGACTATCTCAATGACATTGCCAAGGAATGTGGCGTGACCGGCTCCCGAATCATGGGCGGCGGTTTCGGCGGTTGTACAATCAACCTTGTCCCCAACGTAATCTATAACAAGTTTATTGATACCGTCAAGGCTAAGTTCAACGAGAAATATGGTCACGAGCCCGTTATCTATGACGTGATTGTCAGCGACGGTGCCCGCAAGATCGAAGACTAATCATTTTCCGAAAGGTTTTTGAAAGATAGAATCGGCCTAAAACTCTTTTCAAAAGAGTTTTAGGCCGATTCCTTTTTATAAATACAGCGAATCAAAGACTGATGTTAATCGTGTTCTGACTGCCTGCATGAAGGGTTTTATAGCTGAAATCTGCTGATTTGAAAGTCCCGTCACGCAATCTGATGTCAATTGTGGCTCCTGATGGAGCCGTTTGAGGAATAATCATGATTGTCTGGTCATCGGATACTTTGCCGTCAGGTGTAAAATAAACGGTATAGTCAGTTTTGAAAGCCGGGCCGCCGTCATATCCATAAATATGCCAGCTGTCCCATGACGGGTAGTATATTCCCTCGCCATACACGCCATTGAGCGTGATTGATTTTACACGGGTGGCATCAGTACCCCGTAAGTTGAATTTCACGCTTGCAAGGATATGGGTAAACCACAGAGAAACACGTTGGTCTGTGCCCCCGTAATTGACGGCGTCGCGTGTTATTGAAAAAATAATATCCTTTTGGGCCTTAACGTCATGCGGGCATGAATAGTAGAAATGAATATTTGTGGGGTCGGTCTCCCACGGATTTACCAATTTTAGATTTTCTTCATCAGTAGGGGCGTATGCAATAAATTTCAGTGACCGGCTCTTGTCGGGCCAGTAATATGTTTCTTCGGTTTTCCAGTCGCCGTTTTCAGTTGGATATGCGATTTCGCCGTTGATGGAGCAGAATGGATTTTCTCCGTTGTGAAATTGATAGGCATACAGTCGAAATGATTCCAAGTCATCCTTCCCCACGGCAGTACCCCGTGATTCGGCGGTATCAGACGCTTGGAAAAGAATTGCCTGACCGATATTTTCCGACGATGTGTCTATCGGAGAATCCGATGCGCATCCTGTTGTCATGACGACAGAAGTTGCTATGAATATCGAAGCGTGAAATATTATTCTCAATTTCATGATTATAATTGGGGCTATGGGGTGTCAATCGTTATCGTGCTATCCCATCGTGGGCTTTCGGTGACGGTAAATGTTATGGGATAAAGTTTTTCACCGTCGCCCAATACGTTGTCGGCGGTGAGGTGGGCGATAAAATTGTAGGTGTAACCCGGCTTGAAATCGACATCGGGCAGTTTTACTGTCTGCGCTGCCAAGTCAGAAAAAACGTGTCCTTGTGTGCCGGAGTCTTCGGGAGTGTAAAAAACCTGAGTCTGGATGTAGATTTCAGAACCCGAAATATTGCATGGAATGAGGAAGACCTCCTTGGTTGTGGCCGGAGCGTCGGTGCGGACAATTACCCCGTCCAAATCAATCCATGCGGTAGCATAATCTTTTTGCTGCCATGATTCATTTTCTTGTGTCAGGTCGATGGTAGCCTTGCCGCATACGTTGCGTAACTGGGTCATGCTTACATTGACAAAGTAGTGGTGGTTGCCTAATTCATTGATATAGGTGAAATGGACTCTTGACAGCATGTGGCGGAAATCCATCGCGACAGGCGGCATTGGCGCCGTCATAATTTCCGGCGTCGAAATGCAGCTTGAATAAGCATAGAGCAGGTCCGTGTTTCCGTGGGCATGAGTGATGTCAAATTCAAGAACGCCACCTCCGTAGTAATTCTCCGGCAATGATGTGGCCGGATAAAATTTCCACCCTGAAGTCCCGTGGGACGGTGCGATTCCCGAAAATCTATACTGATGCCCCGGATACCAGTATTCGGTTTTTGACGGTATCCAGCTGTCGCCCTTTTTTGTGACAAGAACGCCGTTAAAGATGACCGATGACGGATTGTCGACAAATCCGTATAGCTTGAACGCTTCGATATTTTCGGTCGTGATTATACCTCGCGTCAAGTTGTCGACAAACACGTTGTCAAATTCAATTGCCGACGATGCTGCTGACGGCAGGTCTTTGTCGCTTTCGGTGCAACCTGCCGTCAGAAGTATCGTCGATAGTAAGAGGTTGTTTAAAAACAAATGTGAAAACGGGTGCGACAAAACATTTATAATAAACCGCCTCATGGTTAAATTTTGAAAATTAATATCTAAATGGAGTTACATAATCCACATGGCAGCCTCTTTCGTTACCTCGTCATTACACAGAGGTAACTGAAAGATGCTCCCACTTTGGATTAACATTTGTTATTAAACAACATCTAAGAATATCTTACTGCTGATTGTTGAAATCAAGTTCGACATCATCATCGTTTTCCCATGCGTTTACTTGGTCAACCGTAAATTCGATAGGTTGCAATTGCTGGTCCGGATTAACGTTTTCAGGAGTAATAACCGCTTTCAGGTTGTAACTGCGCCCCATTTTAAACGCTGTCGCCGGGAGATTGACAACGTGCTCGTATCGCGCAAGCTGCGTCACGCCGTTAAATACCAAAACGGTAAAGCCGAGCTGATAGGTATGACTTGATTCGGTCGGGATGACAAATACCCCTTCGCTGGCTCCTGTCTTGCCAAAGGCTATATTGGAGCCGTCGGCATCAATCATGTCGGTATACAGTGTCGTGTTGGCTGAATAGTAGTCATTGCCTGACCCAAGTTCCCAAACGGGATTTTCCTGTGTCATGTCGATAGAGCCGGTCGACGGACTGTTGATGAAACGCACATCCTCGATTTTAAGAGTTGTGGTGGATGTCATCCGGTTAGTGAACTCGGCGCGAAGCTGTGACAGCAGGTGGTTGAATGTAAAGCTGACTTTTGCCGGTATCCCTTCTCCGTCGTAGGACTGTGGTCCGGCGAAAGCATATATCAAGTCGTTTTCACCCTCGGCGGTGATGTTGCTGAAATTCACCGTGCCGCCGCCACGGTAACTTTTGTCACTGTTGGGAGTGGCGAGTTTTGTGAAATACCATCCCGAGTCTTCCCCTAAAGGCGCGATGGCAGTGAACCAATACTGCTTGCCGTGATACCAGTATTCCACGCCGTCATATCTCCAGTCGTTGCCGGCAAAGTAGACCCGGGTTCCGTCAAAAACATAGGATTCAGGGGTTTCGACAAATCCCCACACGTTAAATTCTTTAAGGTTTCCGAGCGTCATCGCCTCGCGTTGGGAGACCGAGTTGTTGACAAACGCATTTCCGAAATCTATGCGGTCTTCACGCTCGCCCGGTTTGTAATTCTTATCGTCGTCATTACTGCATGCCGTTGATGCGGCTGCAAGGGCGATTAACCCTAAATAGACAAAATGTTTCATAACGTTTATAATATGTTAGGTTTAGAAATCAATATAGATATCTTCATTGTCGCCCCAGTCGGCGACATCTACATCAAAAGCACCTCCTCCCGTCGGAGGCTTGCTTTCATCCTCGGTTATGGAGATGTCTCCTACCATTATCACACCGCCTGAAGGCTGGACTGCGACTTGAGGCGACACGTCAAAGTCTCGTGTGACCGTCTTCCCGTTGTCAAGCAGCATCTCCAAGGTAATACCATAACGTCCCGTCATATCGGGATGTTCATCGTTAATATGATAATCGGGAACGCCGAATGACTGCACGATGGCGGTTATCCCTTCATTGTGCAGAATACAATCGTAGAGTATGGTGGCTTTTTCGTGGATGGTAGTGCGTGTGTACAGATTTACTCCGGCTGCCATTCCTGTAAGCGTGCCTCTTGCAAGGACCACATGTTCCAGACCGTGTTTAAAGGTGAAATGGACGGCATAGGAGAACACGACAGGTTCAAGATACACCTCGATTGTGGTTGAATCATCTGCCGGGCGGTAATCGGTCATGGATGTCGTGAACAGCATGTCGGGGGCCGATACCGTGGGCTCGGCGTCATATTCGCTGCCGAGTGCGGAATTTCCGGTGTAGGATGCCCTTGTCTTTAACCGGGTTGTGGCGGTTACTTCCGAGAAATGGTTGACGTTTTCAAAGACGATGTATTCAGTGTCATTGTTGTAGAAAAGCACATCGAGTATTTCACCCGGGACATCGATTTCCCCACCTTGTGACGGCATGTTGATAAGGTATGGAACCGGATCGTGACTGTTGTAGCACGCCATGCGTAATCCCGATGGGATTGCCGGACGCAAGGCACTGTAAGGAATCCCTATCGAATCGGGCCAGTGGCTTTCCCAGTCCATTCGGGGGGTAATCGGAACCTCCCATTCGGTATTATAGGTTGCCTCAATGTCTGTTTTGTGCCATGTCGAGGGTATTTCCTCGGAGCAGTCGCCTTCATAGTCATATATGCATGAGCCGAACATGGCCGCCATGAATGTGGTGACAATAAGCGATACAATCCTATTATATGTTTTTCCCTCTATCATATAGAAATAACCCCCTGTCGGGCAGATTTGTTTACCGACAGGGGGTGTTATTTGCGGACTATGCGCTCGTCAGAGGGAAATTCAGGTCAGACATACATCTTTTCGCGGGCGGCAAGGACGCGCTCGTCAGAGATGTAGTCGTCATAGTCCATGAGTTTGTCGATTGTGCCGCGCGGGGTCAGCTCGATGATGCGGTTGCAGACCGTCTGGATAAACTCGTGGTCATGGCTTGACAGTAACAGGTTGCCTTTGAATCCCTGAAGGGTGTTGTTGAACGCCTGAATGGATTCGAGGTCAAGGTGGTTAGTCGGAGAGTCAAGGACAAGTGTATTGGCATTGGTCATCATCATGCGGGCAATCATGCAGCGCATTTTTTCACCACCCGAGAGCACCGATGCCTTTTTCATGACTTCTTCGCCCGAAAACAGCATCTTCCCGAGGAACCCTTTGAGGTAAATCTCGCTGTTGTCGTTGCTGAACTGGCTCAGCCAGTCGACGAGGCTGAGGTCGGTGTTGAAGAATGACGAGTTGTCGAGGGGCAGATAGGCCGATGTGATTGTCTGACCCCACTCAAAAGTTCCCGAATCGGGCTTGCGGTTGCCCGTGATGATTTCAAAAAGGGCGGTCATAGCGCGCGGGTCGTGGGAGAGAAATGCGATTTTGTCTCCTTTCTCGACCTGAAAGTTCACATCCTTGAAAAGGACTTCTCCGTCGATGCTTGCGCTGAGGCCCTTTACTTCGAGAATCTTGTTGCCCGGTTCGCGCTCGGGAGTAAAGATAATGCCGGGATAACGGCGCGATGACGGCTGGATTTCCTCGACATTGAGCTTTTCGAGCATCTTTTTGCGCGAAGTTGTCTGTTTTGATTTGGCGACATTGGCACTGAATCGCTGAATAAATTCGAGAAGCTCCTTGCGCTTGTCTTCAGCCTTCTTGTTGGCCTGCTGTTGCTGGCGCAGTGCAAGCTGGCTCGATTCATACCAGAAGCTGTAGTTGCCGGCAAAAAGAGTTACTTTGTTATAGTCGATGTCAAGAGTGTGGGTACATACCGAGTCAAGAAAATGTCGGTCGTGGGAAACGACAAGGACAGTGTTTTCAAATTTTGAAAGATAATCTTCAAGCCAAGCCACGGTTTCAAGGTCGAGGTCATTGGTGGGCTCGTCGAGCAACAGGTTGTCAGGGTTGCCGAAAAGGGCTTTTGCAAGCAGCACGCGCACCTTTTCATTACCGCTCATGTCGCGCATGAGCATTCCGTGGCGGTCCTCCTTGATGCCGAGGCCGCTCAGGAGCGCGGCGGCGTCGCTTTCGGCGTTCCATCCTTCGAGCTCGGCAAATCTTTCTTCAAGTTCCGAGGCGCGGATGCCGTCGGCGTCCGTGAAATCCTCTTTGCTGTAAAGAGCATCTTTTTCTTTCATGATGTCCCACAGCACCGTGTGTCCCTGAAGGACTGTGTCCATGACTGTAAATTCGTCAAACTTGAAGTGGTCCTGCTCAAGCACACTCATGCGCTCTCCGGGACCCTGTGTCACGTTTCCGTGGGTGGGGGAGAGCTGGTCTGACAGGATGCGCATCAATGTAGACTTTCCTGCTCCGTTTGCCCCGATGATGCCGTAGCAGTTTCCCGGAGTGAATTTCAGATTAACGTCCTGAAAAAGGACACGTTTGCCAAACTGTATTCCTAAATTGTTTACCGCGATCATTATTCTCTGATGTATATTCGATTTTGAGGGTGCAAAGTTAGTCATTTTTTTTCAAACGTGAAAACGCAAAAAAAGAGTGGGGGTCTCACGACTGCCACTCTCTCCATTCATCACATTATGCTTATTTAGTGCTATTTCTTTGCGATAATACCTCGGGACAAATCGGCCGACTCAGACATATCTTGCCGAGACAATGTCCCAGTCGATGATTTTCCACCACTCTTTCAGCGCGTCGAGACGACGGTTGCGGTAGTCGATATAGTAGGCGTGTTCCCACACATCGAATGTCAGCAACGGGATAAGTCCTTCGGTCAGCGGGTTGCCCGCATTGGATGTCTGGGTTATAAACAGTTTGCCGTCGTTGTCCTTGGAAAGCCACACCCACCCTGAGCCGAAAATTGTGGCACCGGCATCTTCAAATGCTTTCTTGAACTGGTCAAACGACCCGAATTGCTCGTCGATAGCCTTGCGAAGATGCCCTTCCGGCTCGCGGATGCCGTCGGGAGAGAAGGTGAAAAAATAAAATATATGGTTCCAAGCCTGAGATGCATTGTTGAACAATGCCCCTGATGCTGACCTGATAATGTCTTCGAGTTCCATGTCCTCATACTCGGTGTCCTTTATCAGTCGGTTGAGATTGTCAATATAGGCTTTCTCATGTTTTCCGTAGTGATACTCTATTGTCTCTTGCGAAATCGCCGGGGCAAGTGCGTCGGTCGCGTAGGGGAGTTCGGGCTGTATATAAGTCATAATCGTTATTATTTATGTTGTTATGTTTTTTTATTGACAAGCGCTTTAATGCGGTTGTACTATGAAAACGCATATGATGCGCGATGGTTCAGGTTAAAAACATAATTAACTATTATTAAATTGATGTAACATGTTGGTTGTCAACGATGTGGTAACCATAGTTTGTAATCATTCTATTTTATGTGGATAAATTTTCGTAAATTTGCACTCGTTTTAGGAATTTTAGAGGTTGTTTAATAACAAATGTTAATCCAAAGTGGTAGCATCTTTCAGTTA
>CAMWRO010000029.1 GCA_947176615.1 uncultured Porphyromonadaceae bacterium | reverse complement strand
GTAGGTTGCGCAAGGCAACCTACGGCTATTCAAGGATGCAATCTTGTCAGATTGCTATTGCGCCACATTAAACCACTACTTTCCGACACCGATTCCGACGCAATATCTACTTCAAAATACAGGCTTGTCGACTAAACATCTCGATGCAATTATCGAGGTTTGCAACACATACCCCCCTGTTATGTCGCTTTCATTCATGCACTGCGATGTTTTTTGGTGTGCATTTTGCACGGGGATTTTGCGGTATTGTGAAATTTGATTATCTTTGCACATTAATATCGGGAACTGCCCTGCTCCCATGAGAACTTAAAATAACCACTACGCCCTATAACTAAATGAAAGTCAAGCTACATCGCGAAGGCGTCAACATCCTCATCATTCTGATGCTGATATTGGTTGTCATCAACCTGTCGGCATGGATGTTTATTCGCCCTGTCGCCATCCCGGTGACTTTCACTGTTATCTCGGCAGTGTTTTATCTGCTCGTTCTGAATTTCTTCCGCTCCCCGTTGCGCACATTTCGCGGCAATCGCGAAAATGTCGTGGTGTCAAGCGTCGACGGCACAGTCGTGGCTCTTGAAGAAGTTTTTGAGCCGGAAGTGCTGAAATGCCGATGCCGCCAGCTCTCGGTGTTCATGACCATTTTCAACGTTCACGCCAACTGGTTTCCGATTGACGGCGAAGTGCTTGAAGTAAAGCACCATTCAGGTCGTTTCATGGCGGCCAATCTTCCCAAGTCCAGCACTGAAAACGAGCGGTCGACAATCGTCATCCGTGCCCGCAACGGGCAGATTATCGTTGCCCGGCAGATTGCCGGGGCTGTCGCACGCCGCATCGTCACCTATGCGGAGCCGGGCGACGAAGCCTCGATTGACTGGCACATGGGATTTATCAAATTCGGTTCCCGTGTCGACATTTTCCTCCCCCTCGATGCCGAAATTTATGTCAACATTGGCGACAAGACCACCGGGGGTGTCACTGAGGTGGGCCGCCTCAAACAACAATAACAGCCATGCTCAGACGCATTATCTCTTGGATTCCCAACTCGATTACATGTCTTAATCTTCTATCGGGCTGCGCCGCGACAATATGCTCGTTTCATCTCGGCGAGACTATGGGTGGACTTGAGATGGCCTATTGGGTCTACATCTTTATCGGTGCCGCTGCATTGTTTGACTTCTGTGACGGTGCCGCCGCACGCCTGTTAAAAGCCTATTCCCTTATCGGCAAAGAACTCGACTCGCTCAGCGACCTCGTCAGTTTCGGTATCGCTCCGGCGATGCTGGTGATGAACACCATGCTTGCCGCAGGCAACGGATGGCTTTCCTATTTTGCCCTGTTTATCCCCGTGATGGGAGCGTTGCGACTTGCCAAATTCAACGTGGACGACCGTCAGACCACCTCGTTTATCGGCCTTCCCATTCCGGCCAACGCGATTTTCTGGACCGGAGCGGTAGCATGGATGAACGAGCACGTTGTCCCCACCCCGTGGATCACTCTTATCCTCATCGCCGCCGTGTCACTGCTGATGGTGAGCGAAATCCCGATGTTCTCATTGAAATTCAAGAATTTTGCATGGCGCGAAAACGTGCGCCGCTATGCCGTCATTATCGCGGCTATACTTTTTGTCATCTTTGAAGGGATTCCGGGACTCGCATGGTCCATCATCTTCTATCTCGTCATCTCGATTCCGGCCGACCGTACCAAAGTCGCGGAGTGACGACACAACATTTGACGCTTCAGCAGCGTTTTAAACCAAAACATATCTTATATCCAAATGCTGACTTTTCTTTTTCTCCTTATATTATTTTTTATATTGTGGCCTGTCATAAAGGCGGTCTACGCAGTAAACAAAGCCCGCAATCAGGCCCGCGACTTCTTCAATCAGGCCCGCACCGGCTATAACCAAGGTTATACCCCCCACAACGAGCGCCCCGGCGGATGGTCACGAAATGCGGATTCCGTGCGCCCGAAGATATTTACCCGCGACATGGGTGAATATGTCGATTTTGAAGAAATCGAAGGTTCCGCCTCCACGGGAGAAACCACCTATACCCGCACCTCCTATTCATCTGAGTCATTCGTCTCCGATGCCGAGTGGGAAGACATCGACAGCAAGTAATGTTTTAGAACTTCCGATATGTCAAAATATTACGTTTCACGCATTTATGACTTCCTGCGGCAGCTTGCAAGGCACAATGACCGGGAATGGTTTGCCGCCCACAAGGAGGAATTTGACGAGCTGCGCTCGATGTGGCTTGCCGACCTTGACCGACTGATTGACCTGATGACCGTCTGGGAACCGGGTCTTTCGGGACAGACGGCCAAGACCTGCGCCTACCGCATATACCGCGACACCCGATTTTCGCAGGACAAGTCGCCCTACAAGCTCTATTTCTCGGCTGCCATCTCCTGCTACGGGCGCAAAGCCGAGATGGCCGCGTGGTATCTCCACATGGGACTGCCGGGAGTGCTGACTCCGTCGGGAATGTATGGCGGCCTGTGGATGCCACCCGCGCCGATGCTGAAAAAGGTGCGTCACGCCATCGTGGACAACATCGAGGAGTTTGAAGAAATCATCAACAACCCGGCACTTGAGGCCGCCGCGCCGGGATGGATAGGCGAATCGCTGAAAACCATCCCCAAAGGATGGGACCGCGACCATCCGCAGGCCGAACTGCTGCGGCTTAAAGAATATGGCAAATTCATCCCCGGCGACGAGGCGTTTTTCTCATCGCCGTCATGGGTCGAGCGCGCCGCCGAGGCATTCCACCTGTACAAACCGCTTATAGACTTCCTGAACTACTCTATTGAAGAAGACATATGAGCATCGTGTATCTCATCCTCGGACTCGTCTGCATCCTCGTCGGAGCCAACCTGCTGACCGACGGAGCCTCGGCCGTGGCCAAGCGTTACGGCATCTCAGACCTCGTCATCGGCCTGACGATAGTCGCATTCGGCACCTCGGCTCCCGAGCTTGTCATCAGCGTCCTCTCGGCTATCCGGGGGAGCGCGGGACTGGCGATAGGCAACGTCGTCGGGAGCAACATATTCAACATTCTTGTCATTATAGGCGTCGTGGCGCTCCTGCGCCCCATCAAGGTCGAGCGGAGCATCATGACCAACGAGATACCCCTTGTCCTCCTGTCGTCGCTCGCCCTGCTCGTGCTCGGCAACGGAGTGTTTCTCGACAGTGAGCCGGAAAACATCATCAACCGCACCGGCGGCTTGCTGCTATTGCTGTTTTTCCTCATTTTCATGCGCTATACATTCTCGATTGCGAAAAGCAGTCCAGACAGCGCCGAAAACGACAGCGCCGAGGTGAAACAGATGCCGCTGTGGCGGTCATCGCTCTTTATCCTCATCGGCCTTGCCGGACTGGTGGGCGGCGGAGAATTATTTGTAAACGGCGCCACCGCCATCGCCCGCAGCCTCAACGTCAGCGATGCCGTCATCGGCCTGACAATAGTGGCTATGAGCACCTCGTTTCCCGAACTTGCCACCTCGGCGGTCGCCGCCGTCAAGGGAAAACCGGGGCTCGCGATAGGCAACGTCATCGGCAGCTGCCTGTTCAACGTGTTCTTCGTTCTGGGCACATCGGCCGCCATCTCCCCGCTCCCCCTCCGCACAATCGGCAACTTTGACCTGCTGACACTCGTCGGCGCATCGCTGCTGTTCTGGATATTCGGATGGTTTTTCCGCGAGCGCACCATCACGCGGGCCGAGGGCGCGATACTCCTTCTCGGTTACATCGCCTACTCGGCAATCCTCGTCATCAACGCCTGAAAGAGATTGTCAATACCGATTATTTTTGCTAAATTTGTGGCCTTGGCGTTAAACCTTTACGGGGTAATGCCGTTCCAATTGTTAAAACGATTGTTCATTATGAAAAAGATTCTTCTTTCGATAATTCTGGCAGTGATGACTGTCGGAATAGCTGCGGCAGCCGGCAAAAAAGACGGCAAGCCCGAGATTACGTTTGCCAAGACAACCCATGACTTCGGCACCATCAAGGATGACGACTATGTGACAGCCGTCTATGAGTTTGAAAACACCGGCGACGCCCCCCTTGTCATTATCTCGGTCACAAACGGCGGCTGTGGCTGCACGACACCCTCCTACCCCAAAAACCCCATCAACCCCGGGAAAAAGGGAGAAATCAAGATAAAATTCAACCCGCGAGGCCGTGCCGGCGAGTTCAACCGCGAGGTAAAGGTCAAGACCAATGCAAAGGGCGACCGCAAAAAACTGAATTTCAACGGAACCATTATACCTGCCAATAAGAAATGATGCGTAACATCATCCTTTCAGCCTTCGCTCTGCTGACAGCAGCTGCTGCCGTCGCCGGCCCTCATGGCCGGTGGCTTGAGACACAGCACGACTTCGGTGCGTTCAACGAGGACCTCGGCACCGTTTATTGCGAATTTCGCATTGTCAACGACGGCGACGAGCCTATGGCCATCGTAGGCGCCCGCGCCAACTGCGGCTGCACCAAACCGACATTTTCCAACGCTCCCATCGCACCCGGCGACACCGGCGTCATCAAGGTGGGATATGACGCGACCGGACGCCCCGGACGCTTTGTCAAGAGAGTCAGCGTAGACCTTAACGCCGACCCGATGCGCTCCAACCTCAACATCACGGGAACCGTAATCGGCACATCCAACACCCTCAAGGGGCGTTTTCCCGTCGATGTCGGGACAATGAAACTGCGCGAGGCGACCATAGCCTACGGCGACGTGGTTAAAGGCCGCACGACAGGCAAGTATATCGAGGGGTACAACGCGAGTGCCGAGACGATGCACCCCGTTGTCGAAGGAGTGCCGCCATACATCAACATCCTCGTACAGCCCGCCGACGTGCCTCCGGGCGAGCAATTTGTCGTCTCCACCGTCTTCCACAGCGACCGTGTCAAAGACTGGGGAATCGTGACCGACAGTTTCACCATCAGGCCCTCGGCCGATTCGGAAGATGGACAGGAAATAGAAACCATCGCCATCATAAAGGAGGACTTCTCGCAGCTCACCCCCGAGCAGCTTGCCAAGGCCCCCGTCATAGCGATTGACCCCCTGTCGATAGACCTCGGCCGCATAACCCGCGACTCGGCACCGATGACGCGCACGTTCACCATCTCCAACAAGGGGAAGGAACCACTTGTAATCCGCAGCATCAAAACGCCCGAGAAAGCAGTGTCAGTCAAACTGAAAAATGACAGAGTCAAGGCGGGAAAGAGCGTGACAGTGACCGTCACCGTCAACCCTGCCGAAATCGGCGACACCGAGCTGCTCAATGCCCGCATAACCATAATCAGCAACGACCCCTCCAACCCGTCACGCATCGTGCGTGTCGTCGGGGAGGTCAAATAACCGTAACACCTTTTTATCATGGAACACATCGAGAACGACGATAAATATACCGGACTGACCGTCAACGAAGGCGTCAAGCAGCCACCCGTTGTAAACCCGTATCTCAAACGCCGCCGCAAGCCGATGCCTACCGTGGCCGAAATGGTCGAGGGCATTCTCAAAGGCGACGTGACAATGCTGTCACGCGCCGTGACGCTTGTCGAGAGCCTGTCACCCGACCATCAGACACTCGCTCAGGAGGTTATTGAAAAATGCCTTCCTCACTCGGGAAATTCACGCCGAATAGGCATCACGGGCGTTCCGGGAGCCGGCAAAAGCACGTCGATCGATGTTTTCGGCCTCCATGTGCTCAAGCGCGGGGGCAAGCTCGCCGTCCTTGCCATCGACCCGTCGAGCGAAAGAACCAAGGGGAGTATTCTCGGTGATAAGACGCGCATGGAAAAACTTGCCGTCCATCCGTCGGCCTTCATCCGCCCCAGTCCGTCGGCAGGCTCACTCGGAGGCGTGGCGCGCAAGACGCGTGAGACAATCGTGCTGTGCGAGGCTGCCGGGTTCAACAACATCTTTGTCGAGACCGTAGGAGTGGGACAGAGCGAGACCGCCGTACACTCGATGGTCGACTTCTTCCTGCTCATCCAGCTCGCCGGAACAGGCGACGAGCTACAAGGCATCAAGCGCGGAATCATGGAGATGGCCGACGGCATCGTCATCAACAAGGCCGACGGCGACAACATCGACCGCGCCCGTCTCGCCCAAGCACAGTTCCGCAGCGCGCTGCACCTGTTTCCCCCGACGACATCGGGATGGATGCCCGAAGTGCTGACCTATTCAGGCTACTACGAACTTGGCATCGAGGAAGTGTGGGCGATGATTGACCGATACTTTGAATTTGTCGAAGGGAACGGTTATTTCGAGCGCAAACGCCGCGAGCAGGCCCGCTACTGGATGTTTGAGACCATCAACGAGCAGCTCCGCAATCATTTCTACAACAATCCGGAAATCGAAAAAATGCTCGTCGACAAGGAGATGCGCGTCCTTTCCAACCGTCAGAGTTCCTTTACAGCCGCCCGCGACATCCTCGACTACTATTTCTCCCGATAGCCGGACCGTCAATGTGCCGGACCGGGCATCATCTGGACCGCAGTAGTGTCGAGAACCGACGCATTGTTGTAGATTTTCAGATTGAACTGGGGCGCAACGACTGCGATATGTTCAAATAGGGCACTCTGTATCGCCTCATAGGCAGTCCACACCGTTGTCGAGGTAAAGCACCACACCTGCAGAGGGAAACCGTTGGGGGTGGGGTCCATTATGCGCACGAGCACCTGCGAGTCGTGGTTAAAGGCGTCATTTGACAGGATGTAGCTGCACAGATAGGCCCGGAAAAGGCCGAGGTTGGTCGCGACCGTGCCGTTGACCGTTGCCACTCCGGGTGCATAGACCGCTTTTCCGGTTGCTTTCATGTCGTCGACCCACGGTTTCATCACCGGGAACTTGGCTGTCAGCGCATCGACCGCCGCATCGTCAATCTCGACCACGCTCTCGCTTTCAAATGTCACCGAGCGCATGATGCGGCGACAGCCGCTCTGACTCATGCCGCGCCAGTTCTGAAACGAGGTGGAAACAAGGGTATAGGGTGGCAGTGTGACAATCGTGTTGTCAAAATTCTGCACCTTGACGGCGGTAAGCGAAACGTCGGTCACAATACCGTTGGCAGGCGTGGACGGGACGACAATCCAGTCTCCGACATGGAGCATATCGTTCTGCGACAGCTGTATTCCGGCCACAAAACCGAGAATAGTATCCTTGAATATCAGCATCAAAGCCGCCGCAAACGCGCCGAGACCGCCAAGCAGCACCGCCGGGGAACGGTTGATGAGAATCGAGACACTCACGATTACCACAATCGCCCACACAATACCCATGCCGATGTTCAGAATCCCTTTCAAGGGAAGATTGCGCGTGTTGCGTTTGATGTCATAACGCATCCACACAAAGGTCAGAACCGCATTCACCGCCACCGCCACCGCGATGACCGTGTAAATGTAGAGACACTTCTGCACCACGCCAAGCGACGGGGAATCAGACGTAAACGCAAACGGGATCAGGGCAAGAATCACGAGCGGGGATATGATGTGGCTGCACCGGGTCAGGGTGTGCTGCTGAAGCAGCTCGGCCCCGATTTCGGTATTGCGCAGCTTGACAAACTTCTGCGCGACATAAAGGATTCCGCGCCTGACGAGCCATCCGGCCGCCAAGGCGATGACGACAACGAGTCCTATATATATGATTTCCTCGGTATCGGGGTCGTTTTCAAGTCCGAGCTTTTCAAGAATATGCCTCACATGGGACAGGAGCCATTGAGCGGCTTTGTGAGTCGGTATCGCGCCAATTAACATAGTAATACAGTTGAAATTGATTTTGAGTTATAACGCAGAGACCGACGGGGAGGTTTTCGTTTTATCGTAATAATTGCTACTTTTGCAGCATGATACTTCTTTCCATTTTTCAATCGGTAGAATTCTATGTAATCGCCGTGGTCGCTGCCGCGGCCATTGTCGCGTTCATGTCAGTCAGACAGGCCCCCGGGCCGGTCAGAACCATATTGCTCGGCAGCACACTGTCAACTACCGGCGACACAACTCCCGCCATCGAGCTGGAATGTCTCGATGACGGGAGTGTGATGCTGACGCGCCACGGCGTAACGGGAGTCACCGAGGCGGGAGCGGTCAGCGCGGCGATAACCGTCAAGGGATTTGACGTGAAAATCGAGGAACGCATCGTTGCCGGCAATCCCGCCTATTCACCGGCCGACACGGCAACTTTCCTGCTCGACTTCATGGGCGCCGAGCATTATTTCATCAGCTATGTCTCGCAGCAGGCCGACCTTTTTGCCGCCGTCACGCTCCACAACCGCCCGGGCATCAAGACGAGAAAAGCGTTGCAGTGACATCGTCGCGCAGAGACTCATTCAGAACAGGTCGCCGTTTTCAAACAGACCTCGCTTGGGGTCACTGTTAATGAACTCGATGCGGTCGATAATCCACTGCCGCATCTCGGCAGCGTTCTTGTGGAAATCGGCGCTGCTGCCCGCGTTTTTAGAGTTTTCAGAAGCCGGCCAACGCTCTCCATTCTGATGGGCGGTAACCTCGATCAATGCCGCATACTGGTCAAAATACTCAAGCCACTGAGGATATAGTGTGTCGTAAAATTCCTGCCAGCGCTCGTTGAATCGTTGCTGGAATTTCTTGTTGAGACACATGGCGTAGAAGAATCCGCTCCCTCCATACTGGCCGCCTTCCCATTGATTGAGGAACAGATACTTACTGGGTGAAACGACCGCACCCTCGTCAAAGTTGAAACACCAGTCGAAATCCCAGATGGGTCCGAAGACATATTTCTGGCCGATTCCCGCCTTGTGCATGAACACACTCTTGGGATGGCGCAACTCGCGATTGCAACAGATGTCGAATACCAGCATGTAGTTTACAAACGATTCAAGATCAATGAAATCGTCCCAATTGCTCTCGGCACCCCACTGCGCTCCGGCGCTGATACTGTTCATTGTCTCGTCGAGGTCCCTTTTCCACATGTTGAAATAGTTCTCTACGTCGAAATATTCAAATTCGGCAGCAATATCATCAAAATCAGGATCTTTTACAGCGACCGGAAGATTGGGGTAAGCCGCGGGGTGATAGACATAGGTTTCATCGTCGGCCCCTATTTCCCACAGGATGCCCTTTTTCTCGTCTATGTCATCGATACTGCCGCTGTTGATTCCGAGCTTCTCGGTAACGGTAAACGAGCCATAGTATTCACCGTTGAACACGATGTTTACCGGTATCATGTGGTTGACATAGGGGGTTCCGAGCATCTCGCCGAGTTTCATCGCCATCGCGTTGCGCATCAGCGTGTTGTCTATATAATTGGCGAGCAGGGCAAAATTTTTGGACTTCTTCAGGCCGAGAAATTCCCGTTTTTTGTCAAATTTCATTCTGAACGGCTTCTTGCTGAAAGACATGGTGGAGTTTCCGCGGCCTCTGATATTTATCGAGTCAAGCTCTATGTCAGGAAACGCCCCATATCCCTCCATGCTGACGGCTCCGCGCCACCAGTCTTTTTTGTTCCACGGAATCTGACCATTGTCAGTTGCGATATAAAGGGTGGGAACGTTTGTGCCGACATGAAGGCGGCCGATATCCGACAGCGGCAATGAAGTAACATCACCCTCTACCGGGGTTATCTCGATTGTTGTAAATGTATCTCCGTCGGTCCCGGTATAGTTAATTTCCTGCACACGGTCGATCGGAGTGGTAAAGATTACCTCGGGAGTCTCGGAGTTGTCATATATGTGAAGCCAGTCATTGTCGGCTGATAGAGAGAGAGTGACTGATGCGGCAAGAATACCCGCAACTAAATATTTATTCATAATTGATGATTATTTTACGGCGATTTTCAATGAAAGTTTGTCGGTCGCGACAATGTAGACACCCGATCCGACCGACGAGAAATCGACAGTGGCCGAAGTTCCGTCAGTGACGACATCGGCCGGGACAACCTGTCCGCCGATGCTATAGACCGCTACCGCGCCACGCAGCGATGAACATGTCAATGTCACGACACGCCCGTCAATGGCAAGTCGGTAATCAGCCGCAACCGACTGCACGCCGGTCGTGGGCGAATCAATTCTATCGGGAAACTCGGGAAGGGTCTCGGTTGGAATTTCGCTGAACCCGATGTGGCTGATATTGTCGAGCCGTGCCTCAAGTTCATTGTTGTCGCTGCTGAAAATCACCGAGTTTCCCTCAATGCGCATATTGGCTCCGTCATTTATGGCGAGAAAACTCGGGACATCGGTATTGCGATGCGTGATAACCAGCGACCGGTAGCCGGCACAAACTCCCGTGAGCGCGGTGGCCGCCATACCGGCCAAAACCCCGGCAAGGACAAAGTAATTCATGGTCTCTCTAAATTGTATAATAGTAAATGTGATAAATAAGCACACCCGGGATTCACAACCAAGTGTATAGCAAAAGTAGATATTCTGCCGACGGGATTATGATACTATTTTATCCCAAAATTGACTTTTTATTACTATTACTCAAATCATCCGCTGAAAATGACATTTTCATCCGAAAAAACGCATCTGAAATTTTTAGTGAACGGAATAACGGATTTATTAAAATTTATCTTAACTTTGCAATCGGAAAAAACCGGCATTTTTCACCCGGGAATTCCATGACAACTTCACGTCAACAACCACGCGATATGAACTACAGCTTTTTAGACTTTTTGTGTCTGCTGGGTGCCGTCGGGCTCTTCCTTTATGGTATGAAGGTGATGAGCGAGGGGCTTCAGAAGGCCGCAGGCGACCGTCTGAGAAACATCCTCTCGGCGATGACGCGAAATCGTTTCACCGGTACTCTGACCGGTTTCCTTATCACAGCACTTATCCAAAGCTCGTCGGCGTCCACGGTGATGGTCGTCAGCTTTGTCAACGCGGGCCTCATGTCTCTGGCCCAGTCGATGGCGGTAATCATGGGTGCCAACGTCGGTACGACGTTCACCGCGTGGGTTATCGCCCTTTTTGGATTCAAGGTCAACATTTCAGCCTTCGTGCTGCCGCTGATCGGCCTGTCAATACCGCTGCTGTTCACCAAGAGCAGCCGCAACAAGTCAATCGGCGAGTTCCTGATCGGCTTTGCGTTCCTGTTCATGGGACTTGACATGATCAGCACCTATGTCCCTGACTTGCAGAGCAACCCCGAGATGTTTGCCTTCCTCCAGCGATACACCTCGATGGGCTTCGGGTCAGTGCTGATATTCCTGATGGTCGGTCTCGTGCTGACGATGGTCATCCAGTCCAGTGCCGCGACATTTGCCATCACGCTCATCATGTGCAGCAAGGGATGGATAGGGTTTGACCTTTCCTGCGCCCTCGTGCTCGGCAGCAACATCGGCACGACCATCACCCCCATCATGGCATCAATGGGCGGCAACGTCGCCGCCAAGCGCACCGCGATGGGCCACCTGCTGTTCAACCTTCTCGGCACCGTGTGGACCCTCGCCGTCTTCTACCCGTTTGTCAGCCTGACCGAGTGGATTACCGAGACGCTGGGACAAGGCGACCCCGCCGCGCTGTCTGACTATGTAAACTACATCGAGGCCAACGACCCCGAAGTCTACAACCACCTCTTTGACAACTCCCTGCCCGCCGGACATCCCACCGTGCTCAAAGTTGCGATGCTGCAACAGAGCGTGTCGATCGGCCTTTCAATATTCCACACCGTCTTCAACCTCATCAACCTGTCAATCATGATATGGCTCACCAACATCTATGTCAAGATTGTCGAGCGCCTTGTACCGGCCAGCAAGAACGAAGACGAGACATTCCAGCTCAAGTTCATCTCGGGCGGTATGCTCAGCGCCGCCGAGCTCAACATCGCTCAGGCCGAGAAAGAAATCGTGGTCTACGGGCAGCGTGTGCAACGCATGATAGGCATGGCGCAGAACATTGTCCACACCAAGGACAATTCCGAGGATTTCACCCACCAGTTCTCGCGTCTTGAAAAATATGAGGAAATTTCCGACCGCATGGAAATCGAGATAGCCAACTACCTCAACCGATGCTCGGAAGGACGCCTGTCCAACGAAGGCAAGCACCGCATCGCGTCGATGCTGCGCATCGTCAGCGAAATCGAGAGCATCGCCGACTGCTGCTACGGAGTGGCAAAGATTCTCATCCGCAAGCAGGAGAGCCGCGTGAAGTTCAACGAAGAAATTTATACCAATGTCGACTCCATGTTTATCGACATCGAGGCTGCGATGGCCAACATGCTCCTGCTGCTCAGCGACGTGGAAAACGTCCACGAAAAGGACATCATAAACTCCTATAATCTGGAACGCGAAATCAACAACCTGCGCAACCAGCTGCGCACGGCCAACGTCGAGAACATCAACGAGCGTCACTACGAGTATCAGGCAGGTATATATTATATGGATATCATCGGCAGCCTTGAAAAGACCGGCGATTATATCATAAATGTGGTGGACGAAGTCAAGAACCAGTTCCGAAAGGCTGTTTCATAGTCTCGGAAAGGAGTATGGCTGTTAAATTTGTGTCAAAAAGTAAACACAATTCAGTTACAGTTTTTTGTTTCACATGACAAAAACTATAAATTTGCACACTTATTCGCAAAAAACACCCCCTAAAGGGGACATCTAACTTATTCACCATCTCCACTGTGAACAACGACCTTCCATCCGATACGACATCCATTCTGATCGTCGACAGCGACTGCAACATCACCACCCTGCTGCATGACTGCCTTGCAGCGGAAGGATACGCTGTCGACGTCTACACCTGTGCCGAGGACGCGCTGCGACAACCCCTCGAAGGATACCGTATGATTATTTCGGAGGTCAATCTGGCCGAGATTTCCGGCTTTGAACTGCTGGAACGACTGAAAGATGCCCCTCTCACAGCCAACATCCCATTTATATTCTGTTCCGAGGAGGACAGCGAAAGCACCGTCATCGACGCGCTCAACGCCGGTGCCGATGACTACATCGTAAAACCCTTCTCGCTCCGCACAATGATCGCGCGCATCAAGTCAATCATGCGCCGTCACCGCAACGTCATCATGAAAATGCCATCGGCAACGCTGGAGTACAAGACCCTTGCCGTCAACCTCGAAAACAACGCCGTCACAATCAGCGGAACAGCCATATCACTCACCCCCACCGAAATGCAGATACTCCTGCACATATTCCGCAACCGCAACAAGCTGTTCAACCGCGAGGAAATCCAGCGCGTGGCATGGCCCGGACAGGCCGACATATCGCCCCGCGCCGTCGACGTCAACATATCCCGCCTCCGCAAGAAACTCGGCGACTATGGCGCAAACATCGTCAGCCGCACCGGATTCGGATACGGATTCATGGAATAACCCCCTGCCGAGCTATGCTGCCATCATGTTTCACTCCCGGCATTTCCGAGGCCGGCGTCGATGAAGCGGGACGCGGATGTCTCGCCGGACCGGTTTTCGCCGCCGCCGTTATTCTCCCCGACGACTTCTCCCACCCCGCCATCAACGACTCAAAACAGATTTCAGAAAAGAAACGCGCATCGCTGCGAGGCATTATCGAGAACGAGGCGGTTGCTTGGGCTGTCGGAATCGTCGACAACACCGAAATCGACCGCATAAACATCCTCAACGCGTCAATCCTCGCCATGCACCGCGCGCTTGAAGGACTGACAGTCAGGCCCGGAGCCGTCATCGTCGACGGAAACAAATTCAAGCCGTGGGGCGACATTCCGTGGACGACATTTGTCAAGGGCGACGGACGGTTTGCCAACATCGCCGCCGCATCAATTCTCGCCAAGACCCACCGTGACGAATACATGTGCCTCATGGCCGAAAAATATCCCGGCTACGGATGGGAGGTCAACAAAGGATACCCCACCCGCGCCCACCGTCAGGCCATCCTCGACTTGGGCCCCACCCCGCTACACCGTATGACCTTCAAAGGCGCGATGCCAACCCTCTTTGATTAAGGGAGAGTCTCACAACAATCAACATCAGGCCGTTGTTTTAACTTAAAAGTGTTAAAAACAAGCGTTTTTGCAAGTTTTCCGACAAAAGATACAAATATTTAAAAAAAAGTAGTAAATTTGTGCCTGATAAGAGACTTGATTCCACAGGTCTCATTATCCGGTCAGGCCGGGTGAGAGCGGCTTGGTTGCGTCACACCGGCTGTCGTGACAGCTATCGCTGACATTGAAATGTAGAGAGAGTGAAATCAAGGAAATCATGCTGAAAAACTTCAAAAATGTTTCGATAACCCCTCGTGTCGCCTATTGACGGCATCGTATGTGCCTGTGCCGGCACATACACATAAGCCGATTCGCCACACGCGCGACAACCCTTATCGACTCATCGAGCTGCCAGAAATTAAAACCGGTCATACCACCTATTTTACCGAAGCGGGAAAATCATTTCCGCCCCCGACAACTTCTTTTCCACATCCGAAATTCTACTCTTTTCCATATTTCGCCTTAAAGGCAAGCCCTTTTGCCAATCAAAGCAACCTAACTTTGTAATTGAGAGATAATATTATACCATTTAATTAACAAGCAAACTAAAAAATTCTTGCATGAAGAACATTTGTTTTCAAATGAGTCGGAAAGCATGGCTCGTCACCTTGATGGTGGTATGCTTTACTTTCCCTGCTTTAGCGCAGAAGATTACAGTATCAGGTACTGTAAGCGACCCGACGGGCGAACCGCTCATCGGTGCCAGTGTTGTCGTCCAAGGCGAGACTATGGGTGTCGCCACCGACTTCGACGGTAACTACACAATCTCGGCCCCCTCGGACGGTGTCCTCGTTTTCTCCTATGTGGGATATGACACTAAAGAAGAATCCGTTAATGGTCGCCAGACCATTAACGTGACTATGACAGAGAACTCTGTCATGCTCGGCGAAGTCGTGGCCATCGGCTACGGCGCAGTGAAGAAAAGCGACGCAACCGGCTCTGTGGCCGTCATCAAGCCCGATGAAATCGAGGCCGGCATCGCAACTTCGACTCAGGACCTCCTCGTCGGCGCAAGCCCCGGTGTAGTCGTTACAACCGACGGCGGTAACCCGACTGGCGGCGCTACAATCCGCATCCGTGGCGGCTCCTCGCTGACCGCGTCCAACGACCCCCTCGTCGTTATCGACGGTGTGCCCCAGACCAACCAAGGTGTCAGCGGAACAAGCCTCAACGCCCTGTCAATGGTCAACCCGCAGAACATCGAGTCAATGACCATCCTCAAGGACGCTTCGGCAACAGCCATCTACGGTAGCCGCGCATCCAACGGCGTCATCATCATCACTACCAAGAAAGGCATGAGTGGCCGTCCGCAGGTAAACTTCTCGGCCAACTTCTCAGTCAACACCGCCCGCAAGCGTCTCAACATGATGAACGCTCAGGAGTTTTCTGACGTAGTGCGAGCCAACCTCGGCGAATCCACAATCGCTCAGCTTGGCTACAACGGCGAGATGTATGATACCGACTGGCAGGACCAAGTTCTCCGCACCTCTTTCTCCCACGACTACAACCTCAGCGTGGGTGGCAAGGCCGGATTCCTCCCCTACCGCGTGACCGCCAACTACACCAACAATCAAGGCATCCTGAAAACATCGTCGATGGAGCGCACAACAGTGGGATTCAACCTCTCGCCCAAGTTCTTTGACGACCATCTGAGCGTTATCGCCAACGCACAGGGTACCTATATCCGCACAGGCAATGCCGATACCGGCGCTATCGGCGGCGCAGTGGCCTTTGACCCCACAAAGCCTGTCTACAGCAACATCGAAATGGGCGGCAATACAGGTCTCAAGCTCTATAACGGCTATTACAACTACACTCCCGGCGGTATCAACGACCGTAACTCGGCCATCAACCCCGTGCAGCTGCTCAACGACGTAAACAGCCATAACAACACCTACTCGTCGACCGGCAACCTCCAGCTCGACTACTCTCTCCACTTCCTCACCTAGCTGCACTTCAACCTCAACCTCGGTTATCAGGTGTCTAAGAACGATGCCCGCAGCACAACCGCCGCCAACTCCCTTCAGGCATGGCGCAACACCGCCCTCATCGCCAACGACGCAGCCGGCGCCGAGACACTCTACAAGTGGTACGAGGTACAGCGCAACACCCTGCTCGACTTCTATGCCAACTACAAGAAGGAATTCGAGGCAATCCACTCCAACCTTGACGTGATGGTCGGTTACTCTTGGCAGCGTTTCAGCTACTTCGGCAACTCGCAGACATTTGTCAACTCCAACGGATTCATCGACGCAAACGGCAACAACGGCTTCACCTATAACGACGGAAGCTATTTCATGGATTCCAATCCCCATGACGCAATCGGCGAACCGGTGAACGCAATCAACCGCTGGGCCAATCCCGTTCAGCTCGTGTCGTTCTTCGGCCGTCTGAACTACACCTTCCGCGACACCTACCTGTTGACATTCACCC
>CAMWRO010000028.1 GCA_947176615.1 uncultured Porphyromonadaceae bacterium | reverse complement strand
CCAAGATGGATGTCTGCAAGATCAACATCGACTCTGACAGCCGTCTCGCCATGACTGCCGCTGTGCGCAAGGTCCTCACCGAAAAGCCTGCTGAGTTTGACCCCCGCAAGTACCTCGGCCCGGCTCGCGACGAAATGGAGAAACTTTACAAGCACAAAATCATCGCCGTTCTCGGCAGCGATGGCAAGGCTGAATAATTTCGCCTGAAAAATTTAGAATAATATTAGTTTTGATAAGAATATCTCTGTCCCCCCCGGGACAGAGATATTTTTTTAACACAACGGGAATTGACTATACATAGAGATATAGACGAGGGCATTGCAAACCTGAGTTTTGCCCCGAGTAATATTTAGAGGGTGGTTCATAACAACACCCTCTTAATCCGTAAGGATTATTCCTTGAATAGCCGTGGGTTGCGGTTTCGCAACCCACGGCTATTCAAGGACGCAATCTTGTCAGATTGCTATTGCACAACATATATGTTTACAGTTCAGTCGAGAACGAAGTCGAGCTTGCCGCCGGCGGCTACATCGGCATATTTCAGCCGATAGTCAGTCACAGGCTTGCCGTTGAGCGACACCTTCCTGACTCCGTAGCTTTCAGGGGTCTTGCGCGAGGCAGTGACGGTGAAGTCGCGGCCGTTTTCAAGATGGACGGTGCAGCTGTCAAAGAGCGGGGTGCCGATATAGTACTCGCCCGATGCGGGATTGACAGGATAGAATCCCATCGCGCTGAAAATGTACCATGCCGACATCTCGCCGCAGTCATCGTTGCCCGAATAACCGCCTGCGCCGGTGTTGTACATCTCCTTCATGATGCGGCTGACGAGGGCCTGACACTTGCGGGGCGCGTTCACGTCGTTATAAAGGTAGGCGACATGGTGGCTCGGCTCGTTGCCGTGGGCATACTGGCCGATAAGGCCCGACACATTGTCGTTTTTATCGCCGCTCGTCTCGTCAAGCGTGAAAAACCGGTCGAGCTTGGCCTCGAAAGCTTTGGGACCGCCGGTCAGCTCGATGAGCTTGCCGGTATCGTGGGGGACATACCAGTAATATTGCCATGCGTTGCCCTCGGTATAGGGATTTCCGCCGTTGGCACCGTGTTTCAGCGGGTCAAAGGGTTCTATCCAGTTGCCGTTCTCATCCTTGGCGCGGAAAAATCCGGTCGCGGGGTCGTAGAGGTTGGCAAAATACTGCGAGCGGTTGTAAAAGCGGTTGACATCCTCGTCGCGGCCAAGTTTTTCGGCCATCGCCGCCACGCACCAGTCGTCATAGGCAAGTTCGAGCGTGATGGACACCGACTGGGTCTGCAACGGCTCGGGCATGTACCCGTAGCGTTCCCACACATCAAACGGCGAATTGGGATGGGACTGCAGCGAAGACTCGCGCACCGCCTCATAGGCATGTTCCGCGTCGATTCCGGGAATGCCGTTGAGAACAGCGTCAGCGATAACCGGGATGGCATGGTTGCCGATCATGCAGTAGTTGTCCTGTCCCCACAGATGCCACACGGGGAGATAACCGTAGTCGTCATAGTGGCGGATCATGCTGTTGACAAAGTCGGCGTTGCGGCTCGGCGTCAGCAGCGTGTAGAGCGGATGGGCGGCACGATAGGTGTCCCACAGCGAGAAGGTCGTGTACTGAGTCGCACCCTCGGGGAGCTGACCGACGGTATAGACCGGGGTCATATACTGGCCGTTGACGTCGCTGAAAGTGTTGGGCTGAATCATGGCGTGGTAGAGGGCGGTGTAGAAAATCTTTTTCTGATCATCGGTTCCGCCTGTCACCTCGATGCGGCCAAGCTCTTTTTCCCAAGCGGCATCGGCGGCGGCGACATAATCGTCAAACTTCCATCCCGCGGCCTCGGCGGCGAGATTCTGACGTGCATTCTCGGCCGACACGCCCGACAAGGCCACCTTGACGGTGACATCGCGGCGGCCCTGACCGAAGTTCATCCACGCTTTCAGGTCGCGGCCGTTGACAACGGTGGCATTGCGGCGCGGCTGGCCCCCGTCGGTAATGGAGAGCTTCTGAATCGGCTCCGAGAACTCGGCGACGAAGTAGACCTTGCGCAGTTTCGCCCAGCCGGTAATCACGCGGTAGCCCTCGATGGTATTGGGGCCGGTCTGACGAATCTGTGACTGGATAATCTTGCGGTCCCAGCTGCCTTTCTGAGACGAGTGGTCAAGGTCGAGCAGAATATTGCGCGAGGCACGCTCGGGATAGGTGTAGCGATGGATTCCCACGCGGGTGGTGGCGCTCAGCTCGGCGGTGATGTCCTCGTCGGCAAGGCGCACCTTATAGTATCCCGGGGCCGCGCTTTCCTCATCGTGGGAGAAAGTCGAATTGGTAGCGTTTCCGGTCGAGGGGAACAGCAGGATGTCAATCAGGTCGCTCGCCCCGGTTCCGCTCAGGCGGGTGTGGGAGAAACCATAGATGCGATTGTCGTTGTAGTGGTAACCCGACGCATTGTACCAGTCGGGGGCAGGATGGGTATCGGGGCAGAGCTGCACCATCCCGAAAGGCACCGTGGCACCGGGATAGTTGTTGCCACACAGGAAACCGCCTTCCTCCATCACGCCTGTACCGATAAACGGGTCGACGTGACAGGTAAAGTCACCTGCCGCCGCACCGGCGGCGACAAGTGACATCGCTATTGCAACATGAAATCTGTT
Source organism: uncultured Porphyromonadaceae bacterium (assembly GCA_947176615.1). Classification (GTDB taxonomy): domain Bacteria; phylum Bacteroidota; class Bacteroidia; order Bacteroidales; family Muribaculaceae; genus Duncaniella. The sequence continues at coordinate 14,875 of CAMWRO010000028.1, read as the reverse complement.
CATATTCAATTTTTCTAAGGAGTGGTGACCACGCGGTTGTTTTCAATGACAAGCCCGGTAGTGTTTTCGGCCTCGACAAGAGAGTCGGCGGTAATGCCGCTGCCGGCGGGGATGTCAAATGTGTTGTCGCGTAGCGTCACGTTGTCGGCGGCATTGACGCGGAGCACCGTGCCGCCGGTGATGATGAATCGGTTGTTTTCAATCACGATGTTACGGTGAACCGGCTTGTCAAACCGGTCAACCTCGGGAGTAATCGCAATGACCGGCGACCCGCACTCGATAAAGAGATTGCGGCGGATTGTCAAGTCGTGCACCGGACCTGACTCATACCATCCGCGGGCATCGTCGGAGAGCAGTATCGAGGGCATGGGCATTCGGAAAAATGTATTGTTCTCGATAAGAGCCTTGCGACGGGTGGTCAGAAGTATACCGCGGGTGGGAATGCGGGCAAAGTAGTTGTTGACAATCTCGACCTCGGGTGTCCAAGTCACATTTTCGACAGCGTAGTCCTCGATAGATATACCCTCGGGCAACGGGCGGTCAAGAGTCAGCTCCATCGTGTAGTCATCGATGCGGCGCGCATCCCTGAGCGTTGCGGGAAGGACACAATTGAGAGTGTGGCGGTCGACGAGTTCCACTTTGTCACCCTTGAAGAAAGCATCGAAACCATAGGTCTGTCCGTGCATGAAACGCACCGTCACCTTGTCGGGCGCGGTTGACCCGACAGCCTTCAGATGGGTGCCGTGGATGTTGATGGGGTCGTCATGAGCACCTTCAAAGTAGGAATTGAGGATGCGGACCTTCCCCTTGCAACCCGACATCTGCACAAAGTCGGCAAAACCGGCATCGGTGCGTCCCGACCCGAGGCGGGGACGGCAACGGATGTTGTCGTAGGTCAGGTTTTCAGAAAACTGGCCTACGATGCCGAAATTGCCCAAGAAATTGAGTTCGAGATTTTCAAGCCTGACATTCTTGCTCTGATTGATGAACATGCAAGCCTCGTTGCGGATTCCGTGACGCATCTGATACACCTCCCCGACATGAACCGGTGGGACTTGGTCATAGAAGAACTGCACGATATTGTCGGCGAGCTGCCGCGCGCTCTTGCGCCCTTTCAGCGGGGTGTCGCAGCGGTAGGTGACATTGCGCTCGGGGTAGAATACTTGGGCAAACTCGGGATAGACTGTCTGACGGGCGCCTTCGGCAAACTGCCACCCCTCCCCTTTCCAGTTGAAATCGCCGTCAACGATGTCAAACTGTGACGGCGGTGTCACTTCGACCGTCATCGAGTTGCGGTCGACGGCTACCACCTTGAACTCGGGCACCGAAGGATCGGCGGCGGTAAGGGTAAAGCCTGTCAGCGTGACATTCTCGCACCCGTCGAGAACAATCGGTGTCATCTCGCCGTGGGTTACGAAACATGCGCCGTTGCCGTCAAGCGTTACATTTTTCAGATTTCGGAACCAGAGTCCGATGTGCTTGGTCTGATCGGGATTTTCTTCGGCCGACGAAGTGTTGGATATGTGATAGAGATGACGGGACGATTTCTCGCGGCTTATCTCGTAATTTCCGGGTGAAAGCCTGATAATCACCGGCTTGCCCTTATATCCCGCCGCATCGTCTATCGCTTGCTGCAATGCCGCGGTGGCATCTCCCTCCACCGCAGCCACGGTAATGACGTTGTCGGCAGCGACAACATTCATTGACACCGCGGCTGCGGCAGCAAGCGAGATTGCTGTTTTATGGATCATTCCTGATGGCATGATTACATCGCAGTCAGTTCATAAACGCGGCTGCTCATGCGCGATGTCGAGAACAGGGGAAGACCGACGGTCATCAGATATTCGCCCGAGTAGTTGGCATAGTGTGACGACGTGGCATCGCTTTTGTTGATTTCCTTGATTGAGTAAGTGACGTTGGGGTCGAGGCCCTGCAGCTTGACATTGGTCAGATGCTCCACGTTGAGCGGGAACATGTCAAATGCAAACACGGCAGCCTGCTTCTTGTCCTTTCCGACATACATCGTAGCGGTGTGGTTGCTGTTGTAGGGTGCCACGAGACCATAGCGGTCACCATCGAGGATGACGGGTTTCAGACGGTTGTACTCCTTGATGGCGTTCTGGCAGAACTTGAGGTCGTTCTCTGACAGGTCGTGGAGGTTGATGTCAAAGCCGAGTTTGCCCATCATGGCCACATCGGTGCGGAACTTGGCCGAGGCCGATTTGTTCCAAGTGGTGACGTGGGCACACTGAGTCTTGGCGGGGAACACCTGAGAGTATCCCCACTGGATAAAGAGGCGGTCGATGGGGTCGGTGTTGTCGCTGGGCCAGAACTCGGTAAAATATTTGAGACCTTCGTAGTCGGTGCGGCCACCGCCACCCGAGCACATCATCATGCGCAGGTCGGGATATTTGGCCTGAATGCGGTCAAGAACCTTGTAGAGGCCGCGCACATAGTCTACATAAAGATGAGTCTGGTTATCTTTCTCATAATTGGAGTAGATATTGGTGATGGGGCTGTTGCAATCCCATTTCATGAAAGCGATGTCGGGATATTTGGTCATGAGGTTGTCGACCACGCCGAAAACATAGTCCTGTACCTTGGGGTTGCTGAGGTCGAGGACGAGCTGGTTGCGGAAATAGTATTCGTCACGGTTGGGGAGAGTGATGACCCAGTCCTTGTGCTGCTCGTAAAGCTCGCTCTTGGGGTTCACCATCTCGGGTTCGACCCAGATGCCGAATTTCACACCCTGCTTTTTTGCTTCTTCGGTCAGACGGCCGATTCCGTTGGGGAGCTTGTTGGCGGTTTCGTCCCAGTCGCCGAGGCCCTGAGTGTCGCTGTGGCGGGGATATTTGTTGCCAAACCATCCGTCGTCAAGAAGGAACATGTCCACGCCGAGCTGCTTGGCCTCTCCGATGAGAGAGACGAGCTTGTCCTCGTCAAAGTCAAAGTAGGTAGCCTCCCAGTTGTTGAGAAGGGTCATGCGGTCATCATTACCCTTGTGGACCTGATAGTTGCGGGCCCAGTCGTGAAGGTTGCGGCTTGCCTGTCCCTTGCCGTTGTTGCTGAGGGTGAAAATGAACTCGGGGGTCTTGAACGACTCGCCGCCCTTGACGGTGTACTTGGAGAAATAGGGGTTGATGCCCGAAATCACGCGCAGTTTGCCGAGCTGGTCAACCTCGAAAGTGAAACGGAAGTTGCCGGTCCATCCGAGGGTGCCGACGAGCACGTCACCGGCATTTTCACGCGAAGGCTCGTCGAGAGCGAGCTGGAAGAAGGGCGAGACAAACATGTTGGCGCGGGCGCCGAGCTTGGTATCAAGCTCCTTTTTGCCGAATTTCAGCTCGATTTCCGAGGGACGCGCCTCGCTGATCCAGTCACCGTTGAACTGGGTGAGGTAATAGTTGGGACGGTCGAAATGAAGCATCGACGATGCAAACTTGTCAAGGGTCACAGGCTTCTTGCCGTTATTGAAAATCTCGGTATAGGCTTTGATGACATTTTCGCGGGGATAAGCCACGAAGTGAAGGTCGACCTTGTCGGGATACTGATCGTCGGCAAGAGTGATGACTGTTTCCTTGGCGCCGTCGGGGAGAGCCTTGGTGGCATGAGACACATACTTCAACACGCTCGACGAATTTCCGTCGGGGTGGTTGATGTGAAGGGCGGGCTCGAAATAATCCTCCATTCCGTGGGTGATATATGCCTCGCCGCCACGGGGACCGGCAGTGTAGTCAGCCGGATTTTTCATTTTTTTGCCGAGGTAGTGCTGGTAGAGGCGTCCGTTGTCGCCTACGCTGTAAACGAGAGCGGTGTTGTCGGTCTCGATAACGATGTCATTGGCGGCATTGGCAGCAACAGATACTGCGCCCAACAACATTGTTGTCAATAATGATTTCAGTTTCATAAAACGTGATATGATTGGTTTTTATTTATTATTTGTTATTTGTCAGTTGTCATTTGTCGGTTGCAAACGGGGCAACGGGGAGCTTGTCGGCACCGTAAAGGTTGCCTCCGGGATAGTCGGCCCAGTTGTAACGCACGGCAGCGGGTTTCTTGATTCTGATTGACGAAACCTCTATGGTTGACGGACCGGTCTTGCGTGCCGAAGCAACCGCCCAGTCACCCTTTCCGTCACCGATTATAAAGCCGGTCACTGCAGCCGACGCGGGATTGACCTCGCCGTCAAATGTCAGCACCACCTTGTCGCCGACAGTCTTGACATCTTTGACAACGGGAGCCGCGTAAACGACATCACGGCCATAGTCGCGGGCAAGGGCGATGCGGGCAAGACGCGCGGCTACTTCCTGCTTGTTCTGCGGGTGGATGTCGTCGGGATTGCCGAGGTCGATGGCCACCGCCATGCCGGTATTGTCGAGGTCGAGAGCGGCAGCCTGAGAGTTGCGCAGCTCGGCCCACTCAGAATCGGGTTGCAGATTGCGCGGCTGTAGCCATCCGGCGAGCTGGACGAAATAGAACGGGAGATTTTCGCCCCACAGACTGCGCCAGTCGCCGATCAGGGACTTGAAAAGCGGCTCATATTGCTCACCGCGACCGACGTTGGCACAACCCTGATACCAGAGCACACCCTTTACAGGCATCGACCTGAGGGGATAGATCATAGCGTTATAAAGTACCGACGGATAACTTGCCCCGCCCACGGAGACAGGTTTCTGAGGCAGTCGGCCGAAATCGGCAGCCACGGCATAGTTCCAATCGCCCGACAGGGGAATGCGGTCGCCTGAAACGAGGGCATACATGTCGGCGGCGTTGCCGTTGAAACCGCCGCCCCCGCCAAAGTCGGAAATGCGGATTGAAAGGATGTTTTCGCCATCTTTCAGCACTCCGGCGGGAATCTCGTAACGTCGCGGGGTGTCATAACCCGAGCCACGGGCAACTTCCACTCCGTTGAGATAGGTGACATCCTCGTCGTCAATCGGGCAGAGATTCAACACGAAACTCTTTCCGGCACTTCCGGCAGGAGCGTCAAACTTGTACTGCGCCCACACGATGCCGTCAAACGACGAGGGGAGGACGGTGACGTCAAAGTTCTGCCCGGCAGGCATCTTGTTCCATTCCTTGCCCGACTGATAGACCGCCTTGTCAAAATTGATGTCGGTTTCACCGGCAAGTTTCATCCAGTCGGCGAGCTGACGCTCATAATCGGCCTGCATGGCCGCCGCGTCAAAGCCGCAACGCTCCATCGCGGCAAGTTCGTTCTCAAACCCCGGAACGCCTTTCAATGCCTGATAAGAAGTCCAAGCCTCGGCGGGTGTTCCGCCCCAAGTGGCATCGATTACCCCGACGGGGACTTTCAACTCATCGTGGAGCTGACGTGCAAAAAGGTAGGCTATGGCCGAGAAATCCATCGTAGCCGAGCTCGCAGGCACCCAGCCGCCCATGTTTGTCTCAACATCTTCGCGCGGAGAAAAAGAGGTGTTTTTCTTTACCTGAAGCAGGCGCACGTCGGGGCAATGGGCAGTCGACACGACATGGTCATAGTCCATGACGGTAGTCCATCCCTTGACAGGCATTTCCATGTTGGACTGCCCGGAGCAAAGCCACACCTCGCCCGAAAGGATATTGTCGACAGCTGTCACGCCGTCACCGTCGTCAAACAGGATGGCGTAAGGACCACCCGGTGCCGGAGTCGAAAGTTTCACCGAGAAACGTCCCGACTTGTCGGCCTTGGCGGTGACAGTCTTGCCGCTCCATTCGGGCGTGACCCTGACCGTCGCCCCCGGCTTGGCTGTGCCCGGAACGGTCAACACGGCATCGTGCTGAACGACCATATTGTCAGTTATATAGTTGGGAAGCGCAACAGCGGCACCTGCCGCCAGACCCATCATGAGTCCGGCAGGTAAAAGAATTACCCTTTTCATAATTATGTTAAACTATTGATTATTTCACAGTTATAGTCTTTCGGGACTTAATGTCGTCACTGGCGGCGCCAATCTGAATTTCAAATTCGCCCGGCTCGACCACATACTTGCGGTCAATGTTGTAAAGTTTCAGTTCCTCCATCGGGAGAGTGAGCGTAAAAGTGCGGGTCTCTCCGGCGGGAATAAGCTGCTTGTCAAAGGCTCGAAGCATCTGATCGGGTGTAGACACCGTGCTTATCTTGTCCTGCACATAGAGCTGCACCACCTCCTTGCCGTCGCGGTCGCCGGTGTTGGTCACGTCGACAGTGACGGTCAGAGTCCCGTCGGGGCCGAAGGTATCGCCGCTGAACACCGGCTCGCTGTATTCAAAGGTCGTATAACTCTTTCCGTGACCGAAGTTCCAGAGCGCATAGGGCTTTTCAAACACATAGTGGAGATTGGGTTCCTCGGGCGAGCCGCCTTTATCATAGATGTTTTCGCGGTCGCTGGTGTAGTAATTATAGTAACAGGGGGTGTTTCCGGTGCTGCGGGGGAAAGAGACATTGAGTTTTCCCGAGGGGTTAACATCGCCCAGCAGCACATCGGCAAGCGCGTTGCCCTGCTGCTCGCCGCCATAGAACTGGACAAGGACAGCATCGGCATTCTCCTTGGCCCATGACATGACAAGCGGCTTGCCGGTTATGAGAACCACAATCATCGGCTTTCCGGTAGCCTTGACAGCTTTCAGCAGGTCAAGCTGACGGCCGGGGAGGTCAAGTGACGAAAGGTCGAAACCTTCACCCGAGGTCGCGATATTGCCCTTTGCATTGCGGCCGAGCCACCAGCTGCGTGTGCCCACGGCGACAACGGCAAGGTCACTCTTGGCGGCAAGGTCGGCAGCAGCGGCGATAGAGCTGTCATCCTGACTCCACCAGTCGCAACCGTCAAGCTGGTTGACCACAGCCTTTCCGGCAAGTTTCTCTTTCAGTGCGTCATAGAGAGTCACGCACTCCTTGTCGTCGCGTCCCACCCAGCCGTAGTCACCGGCGATGCCGTAGTTGCTGTTGGGGCCGAGGACAGCGACCGACTTGTATTTTTTCACATCAAGGGGCAGGATGCCGTCATTTTCGAGCAGCACCACACTCTCGTCGGCAATCTCCTTGGCAAGCGCCACATGCTCGGGGCAGCGCACTACCTCGGCTACCTTTTCGGGCTGTCCGCCGGCGTTGTCAAAGAGTCCGAGCTTGAATTTCGCCTCAAGCACGCGGCGGCAGGCGATGTCGATATATTTCTCGTCGAGGAGGCCGTTTCTGACCTGATCTTCAAATGAACCGTAGGTACCTGACGACACCTCCATGTCGATACCGGCGATGAGACACTGGCGACCGGCTTCCTCGGGGGTAGCCACGGCGTTGTGAAACACGCGGATGCGGTCGACAGAACCCCAGTCGGAATACACAAAGCCGTCAAATCCCAGCTCGTCGCGGAGAAATTCGGTCATGTAATAATGAGAACCGGTCATGGGGACACCGTCATAGGCCGAGTAGCAGCTCATGACAGCGATGGGGTGAGCGTTCTTGAATACCTTGGCAAAGGGGTAGGCATACAGGTTGCGGAGTTCATGCTCGCCACCGGCAACAGTGGCGCAGTTGAGACCGCCGGTAGGGGTTCCGTGGGCCACAAAGTGCTTGGGCATACATCCGACGCCGTTTTTCTGCGCGCCGTTGACAAATGCGGTCGCCATCTCGCCGATCAGATAGGGGTCCTCCCCGTAGGTCTCCTCGACACGCCCCCAGCGGAGCTCGCGGGCAATATCAAGCACGGGCGAGAGGAACTGGCTGATGCCCATCACGCGGGCCTCGGCGGCCTCGGCGGCTGTCATCCGCTCGACGAGCGACGGATTGAACGTTGCACCGAGCGCGATTGCCTGCGGGAAAATCGTGCATCCGTTCTGAATAATTCCGTGAATACCCTCGACCGAAGTCAGTGCCGGGATGCCGAGACGAGTAGAGTCGGCAAGATATTTCTGCATCTCGGTAAACAGCACGGCGGCATCATAGGCCGAACCGCCCATTTCATGCACGCTTCCGGGAGACACCTTGCCGTAACGGCCCGGGATTTCATCGACACGTCCCACAGAGTTGTTCTGCAGCTGCTGCACTTTCTCGTGGAGAGTCATGCGGCTCAACAGGTCATCTACACGGGCCTCGATCGGGGCCTTCGGATCCTTATACAGCGGCTTTTTTGCCGCCGACGAGAGAGAGGGCGTAGTAACAAGTGCTGCGGTCACAGCCATTGTCGCAAACAGTCTTTTCATTGCGCTGTGGGTTTATTAGGGGGTGTAATTAATTGATTATCTGAATTTTCGCTTGACACAAGATTCTGAGACTTGGCTTTGCACTGCTTTTCAAAATCCTTGGGTGACAAGCCGAACTGCTTGAAGAACAATTTGCTGAAATAGGATGCCGAATTAATTCCGACCATGTAGCACACGTCGCCGATGCGGAATTTTCCTTCCTGAATCAGCTCGGCGGCCTTTTTCAGCTTGATGGTGCGTATCAGCTCGATGGGCGACTGGTTGAACAGAGTCTTTATCTTGCGCAAGAGTGAAGAACGGCTCATGCAGAAGACATCGGCCATCGACTCGACGCTGAAATTCTCATCTGAGATGTTAGCCGAGATATTGGCGATGACCTTGTCCATGAATTCCTTGTCGGCACTGGTGAGCTTCATGTTGTCGATGGAGAAGAACGGCTGTTTCAGGAACGCCTTGCGCTCGTGACGGCGGTTTTCAAGCAGCGACAGAATCTGCTGGTGGAAATACTTGATCGAGAACGGTTTCTCGATATAAGCCTCGCCGCCACACTTGAGAGCTTTCAGCTTGCTGTCAAGGTCGTTCTTGGCCGTGAGGAACACTACCGGAAGATGGGAGCGGTTGATGTCCTCCTTGATAGCGGTACAGAGTTCATACCCGTCCATCTTGGGCATCATGACGTCAGTGACGATAAGGTCAAAATTGTGCTCCTTGATTTTGTCAAGCGCGTCAACGCCGTTCTCGGCAGTCTCGACCACAAAATTCCGGCTGAGCTGGTCGTAGAGGAAGTCGCGCATCTGCTCGTTGTCCTCGACCAATAGAATCGAATAGCTCTGCTCGGCGGCATCCACACGCGGTTTTACCTCATCCTCTTTCATGATATACTCGTCCATATCGCTCTTTACGGCATCGGGGGCGACAATCTCGACATCATCCTGACGCAGTGGCAGGGTGAGGGCAAACGTGTTGGTTTCCTCGGCGGTGTCTTCGACCTCGATGCTTCCGTGCTGGAGATGGGCGAGAGTGCGGCAGAGAGGCAAGCCAATGCCCACGCCGTTGTTGTCGGCCTTGTTGTCGACTTGGAAGAACGGCTCGAATATGCGCAGCGAGTTCTCGGCCGAAATCTTACCGCCGTCACTGGTGACGCGCACGACAAAGTTGGTATCGTCGGCACTGAGCGACATGTCGATGCGGGTGTCGGAATACTTGAGGGCGTTGTTGAACATGTTGCTCAGAATCTTGATAACCGCCTCGCGGTCGACCACGGCATAAATCGTGCGTGCCGGGATTGTCTTGGTGACCTCTTTCCCTTTCAGGGCCATAGCCGGTTCAAACCGCTCAAGGGTCTCGTTTACGACCGACGTGATGTCGACCTTTTCAAATTTGAGGTCAAACTTGTCGGCACCTATTTTCTGAAAATCAAGCAACTGGCCGGTAAGGTTCAACAAGCGCGCAGTGTTCTGTTTCATCACTTTGACATAGCGCAACACCCTCGCATCCTCGACATTAAGGTCATCGATTGCCTGCAGCGGAGCGTCAATCAGCGACAGCGGGGTGCGTATTTCGTGGGCAAGCTCGGTGAAGAACGAAACCTTGTTCTCGTAAAGTTCTTTTTCCTTGTTGACCTTGTAAAGCTGTTCTTTCTCCTTCAACTGACGCTCCTTGTAACGACGGTACCAGAACCACCACCCGACTATCGCAGCAATCAGCAGAAACAGATATACACACATGGCCGTCCATGTTCCGTACCACGGGGCAAGGATATTGATTTTCAATTTCTTCACATAGTTCACCCGGCCATTGGTCGCCATGACTTCGAGGGTGTAGTCGCCCGGCGAGAGGTTGGCAAACGAAAGCTGGTTGTCTTTCAGCGGCAGCCAAGTGGAGTCGCCGGGAGAAAGACGGTAGAAGTATCTCACCGAGCCGCGGCGCGAAAAAGTGGGCGACGACACCCCGATGGTCATTCCGGGAAAGTCGTGGGGCAGTTCAACACAGTCGGTGAACATGATGCTGCGGTCCAGCGGGGAGTTTTCATCGCCGGGCACCACCTCGTGGTCGGCGAGACGCAGAGAGGTGAAATAGACCGGTGATATCGTGTCAGAAGCCTGTTCTATATCGGGATTGAAGGCGATCAGGCCATTCATGGAGCCGAAATAGAAATATCCGTCGTCCCCGGCGACAGCCGAGTGATAGTTGAACTGGTTGGTCAGAAGGCCGTCACGGGTCGTGAACACGAGGGTCGACTTGGTTTCGGGGTCAAACTTGACCAGACCGCTGTTGGTTCCGAACCACAACATACCGTTTCTGTCTTCAAGCACATCATATACCACATTGTCAGGCAGTCCCTCCTCGATGCTGAAGGTCTCAAACCTGTCGGCCCCGGCATCATAGCGCGACAATCCGCCGCGGTCGGTGGAAATCCATATGTTACCTTTGCTGTCCTCCATAATCGAGCTGACCGAGTTGCTCCGCAATCCGTTGGAGTACAGCTCGTCATAGGGATAATGCTTGAATTTTCCGGTCGATGGATTGTATTTCCACACACCGCTGCCCATCGAGGCAATCCATATCAGTCCACGGCTGTCCTGAAACAGGTCAAAAATCCAAGACTGCCCTATCTCGTCAATCTGCACATATTCGTTGCTGCCCGAAACAGCCTTGAACAGTCCCCAGTCGCTCCCGACCCAGCGGGTCCCGTAATTGTCAATCAAAAACGAATAGACACTGTTGACGCTTGCCGACTCGCTGATGATATTGGCACATTCATTGGCAATGACCTTGCCGTTACGGATAATGTCGGTTCCGAAACGGGAATATCCTATGTAGACATTGTCGCCGTAGGTTTTGGCTGTGAGCGAGACCTGTCCGTTGTCATAACGCACCACCTCGCCGGTTGAAGGATTGAACACATTGTAACCCGATTCCTCGGTACCGAGATAGATGAGGCCGGCATTATCCTTGGTCATTCCGCGCAGGCGGTTGCTCGTCAACGACTTCGGAGAGCCGGTGTGGGTATAACGGTCAAACCGGAAACCGTTGCGCTGGAAAAAGTTGACTCCGCCAAACATTGTCCCGATCCACGCATTGCCTTCCCGGTCACAATAAAGATAATATACCGTGCTGTTGGAAAGGCTGCAAGGGTTGTCGATAACCTCGGTTATGCACTCCTCGTGTCCGCTGACACGGTTTATGATATACAGGCCGTTCTGGGTGCCGAGCCAGATTTCATTGTCGACACACATCATTGAGCGGGCAAAAATTTTGCCGCCCTGCGTGAACGGGAGTTTCGTGAGCGTACAGGTCGCGATGTCGTAATGAAACAGCAACCCTTCCTGTGTACACAGTATCAGGTTGCCGTCGGCTCCCTCCCTGACAATCTGCAACACGAGGTCGTCAAGCTCGCGAAAACCGGCGCCGTTGTTACCTACTTTTACAAAATCGTCGACCTTGGAATCATAGCGGTACAGGCCATAGTGGACAGTGGCGGCATAAATTTCGCCGGCCCGGGTACTGCACAGCCCCACGGCGATATAGTTCTTGTCGTTGACCTTTCCCGTGACCGAGTAATGTTTCATCTCGCCGTCCTTGTAACGGAACATCCCTTGGTTGGGGATGAGAATCCACACGTTGCCGTCGCGGTCAGAGGTTATGTCCTGAACCCAGTCGTCGGGCGACGTGCCGTCGGCACTCTTGGCATCGAGATAGTCAAACCGGTCTTGCTCGAAGTCATAGATATAGACTCCGCGGTCGGTCCCGACAAGCAGCTTGTGGTCGGGGGTCTCATAGAGCGCCCCGATATTGTTGTTGCCCCGCTGGAGATTGAAGTCATAACAGTTGTAACGCTTCAGAATGTTGCCGTCGTAACGGTTCAGGCCGTTTTTAGTTCCGAACCACATGAACCCGTAGCTGTCCTGATAGATAGTCTTGACACATGACGATGACAACCCTTCGTTACTGTCGATGTGATTAAACGAGTAATTGATGGCTCTCGCCGATGCCTCGGGGAGGATTCCCCCGAGCACGGCGATGAGCATCAGTGATAAAATTGTCGAGATTCTGCGTAATCTCATTGCAATAGTCGTTATAAGAATAAATACAATTATTTAGCAGCCACGGCCTTGACCGTCCTGACCGCTCCCGTTGACGCCATGCGGCAGCTGACAAGGTAGACTCCATGAGAAAGGTCTGCCGGCAACTCGGTGACATTTTCACCCGAGACGGCAGCGACAGCCGAGCCGGCCATGTCATAGACGGTGACCGCTCTGACAGCCTCGGACGAGGCGATGCGGCACACTCCGCCGGCGATTTCGACAGAAAGTCGCGAGTCCTCGGCCTCGACATTTTCAATCGCACTCTCGCCGGGAACATAGTCGAGCTTGCTGATGCGGTAGACACGCACGTCGGCTGCCGGAACCGAGTAGTCGAGCCCCTTGTCTCCGGGGATAACCTCATCGCCGGTCCACAGTTCCTTGACCGTGCCGACGTTGGCCGGGTCGATGCCGAGACGGCTGTACTCGACCGTGCCTTTGCGCTCGACACTATGGCTCCAGTTGAACACGGCAAGATAGAAATACTGCTCGGTGTCACGCATGTAAAGAGTCTCGGCTTCCTGACTGCTGCTGGGGTTGTCGCCCTCGACAGGCATGAACGACCCGATGTTTTCGCGCACATAGCGGTTAATATCTTCATTGCCCATTATCTCGATGGCGCGGCGGCGCGACTCGGCGGGATAACCGACCACATCACCACGGTCATGATTCCCGTTACTATTGGTGTAATAACAGTGGTCGCTGAAGGTATCACCGAAGATAAACGCTCCGGTGGCCATGCCGGTGGTAGCGCGGGCACGGTTTTCGCCAAGCGTTTCCGAGGCGTTGTGATCGTTCTGGCACATTGTCATCTGGTCGGGGTCGTTGACCGTGTAGAGGCGGTCGGTCCACCAGCCGTAGGAAACGGCGTTCATGACAAACTCGCTTTCGCCAAGCCGTCCCCAGCGGTCGCAACAGGTGCGGCGCCCGTGGGCATACTGATAGGGGAACAGCGGCGACATCGCCAGCACGATATACATGTCATATTTTTCGGCAAGCTCGCGCACGATTTCCATTCCTCGGTTATAGGCCATCACGCCGGTGGTCACTTCGGGGTCATACCATGAGTCACCCTCGTGGATGGCGGCGTTCATGAAGTCCATCTTGACATATTTAGTGCCGTTGCGGGCCCAGTCGGAAAACGCCTTTTCAAGGTTGGCGCGCATGGCGGGATGGGTCGGGTCGATAGCATAGGAATCGGCGCCGTTATATCCGTAATATTTTCCGTTGACTTTCAGCGCGACATCCTTCCAGTAATAATCGCGGGTTCCGTTGAGCCCCGTGCCGTCAATCTTGCTGTCGAGGGTCCAGCTCCACACAACCATGCCGCCATACATGCCGAGGGCCATGTTCCATCCCTGCTTGGTCTCGCGGCCGTCTTGGTAGGTGCCGTTGCTGAATATCTTGGTGCCGAGTTTCCAGAGGTTAAGCTCGCCCACGTTGCCGTTGAACGAGTCGAGGCTGACGGTGATGACGCTGTCGCGGCCGAAAAATCCGTGGTCGCGCAGGTTCTCGTGCATGAACTTGGCGGTTTCATAGACTCCGTCATAGTTGATGTGGTCCATCATGTTGCCCCACGAGTTCCATCCGACGGGATTGCCTTTTTCCCACTTGAAACGGGGAGCGACAAGGTTGTTGGCATCGCCGAAGGTGTTCATGCCCTCGCGCCAGTCGTCAAAATATCCCACCATGTAGCGGGCCGAGGCCACGGTCTCACCCTTTACCTTTCCGTGGGGGATGGCATCCTTGGTCAGGTTATAGTCGGTCCAGCCCGAGAGACACTCCAGCTTGGGAACGCGGCCGCCGGTCTTGTGACCGATAGTGATTCCGCTTTTCCACTTGTCGTGGTCGACTGACCCGACAACGATTCCCTCACGGCTCGCGGGGTCATAAATCGCACTGACCTCGCTCGACGTGTCGAGCGCCCAACCTTCGGGCGACTTCACGGTCGAACCGAATTTGCTGCTCTTGTAACGCAGGGTGTGGCTCTCGTTGTCAAACGGCACCCACAGAATGCGCTGGGCCGTTCCGGGCAGCGGGTAGGCCGACTTGCCGGTGGCAAACGGTATCATCTTGCGCGACTCCACGCGGCCGCCGTCTTTCGCCTCGATTGTGGCTCCGACAATCAGATAGGGATGCTCGTCATAGATGTTGATGCGCTGTTTCATGACACCATGACCGTCGGTATAGCTGAACACATAGCTCATTCCGTTGCCAAACTCGTCGCTGACTGTCTCGGCCGTCACTTCGGCCGTCATGTCGGCATTGGACTTCATGGTATATTCGGTGTCGTCACCCGCAAGGTTATAGGTGACTGTCGAGAACACATCGGGAAAAATCTGCTTGCCGTCATAACTGATGTCAAGACGGTTGTCTTCATGAACGAGCGACCATCGGCCATTGTCCCACTGTGTCGCACCCATCATCAGAGCGCCGGTCATCATGGAAATCAAGAGTAGATTACGTTTCATCCGGTATGTGAGATTTATAAGTTTACAACTGGTTAAAAGGCTCATTTGAGCGATTACAAAATTACTTTTGACTTCACAATACCACAACCAGAAAACACTCAAAAAATAAAACAAATGCGGATTTCCACCTGAAAATAAAAA
>CAMWRO010000027.1 GCA_947176615.1 uncultured Porphyromonadaceae bacterium | reverse complement strand
AAAGTTAGCTATTTTTGATATTACTTTTAACAACCGCTTTTTTACATTGACCCATGATTTTGCTATCTGAGTTTTACTATGTTTATATTCTGTATTTCGCCGATTTTCACTAACTTTGCGTATGGTTGCGATATATAAATCCCATAAGCAGTTCAACATTTGTTCAGCAAAGAATAATTACTTATCACCCCAAATAACTAAAACTCTTTCCGGTTATGAAAAAAGTCGCTGCTTTTCTATTGATATTATTTGCATTTGCGCCTTTGCAAGCCAAAATACATTTTACAGACTTACCCGATACATTGCAAGTTGATTTAGATACTAAATATAATGTGCATTGGACAGTTACTTTTACTCCGGTTGTAAGTCAAGGTAGTGCGATGGTGGAGTTGTTAGAACCGATGTTTAATGCCGTGCGTCTAATCAATAAATCCGAAAATTTTCAGTTGGCAGCCAATTCGTTGTTTTATGAACAAAGCGACTGCTCGATGGGGCAAATGGTAAAGGTAGGCGAATATATATACCGCACATCTCTGCCAAGTCCATATGAATGGTTTTTCGGGTTACAAAGCGATGATACTATTGTATTCGGCATTAAGGACACTACCGAAACATTTCAGGCCAATGTTGCCGAGGCATCGGTGCATATTGAACCTCTCTACGGCAATATTCCGGTTGTCGGTTTTCGGCTTGACAATGGAGAGCCTACAGAAATTACACAGGCTTTCAAGGACTTTACCGAGCGGAATCTATTTAAGGCTATTGCTACCGAAATCAACGGGGAGTTTATTATGGCACCCACATTAAACAATGTTATCGAAAGTGGCGCAATAGAGGTAACATCAATGTCTATTCCCATAATAAACAAGCTCTTTCTTCGAGATATTGAGCCTGAAATAGTAGAAGAAGCGGTTATAATTGACGAATAGCCGCGGCTTTTCGCCCCACAATACTTGCTCCATGATTTTGTGGCACCGCAGTCCACAAGATTATGGAGCAGCTTATTTTCGCTCAATCGAACACCGTCCCACTGCGCCCGACACAAGTAATACATCGCCGATTAACATCTGTTAATCGCGCCGCCGTGGCGACATTCTGATGAAAAAATTGTAATTTTGTTGTCGGAAACTGTTTTTTCCTATGGCCATTTCTCTAATTATGCGCATATCGGCACTCTTGACAACGGCAGTCATCGCATTTTGGTTGCCGACATGCCTTTGCGCGGCCGACACCTCGGTATCGGGAGAAGACAAAGCTCGTTTCGAGGCCATTTCGGGAATGAGCAACAGACAGTTGTTTGACCGCGCGACTCAATGGACCGACAGTCTTCCCGACAGCGCGCTGCTCTACTTTGACATCATCGCCAACCGCTATAGACAGTCTATGGCCGAAGATGACGCGCGGCTGTGTGCCGAGGCGTTGTTGAACTCGGGCAAAATATTCTATGACAACTTCAACTACAGCAACGCCATGGAGTCGCTGCTGAAGTGCCGCAAGGTGTGCGAAGACAACAATTTCCAGTCCATTCTCAGCGAAACTTACCGTTACATCGGCAACATTTACAGCCGCCACTCCGACTATGAACGCGCCATCGCCTTCTATGACAAGGCCCTCGCCATCGCCGACCGCGTAGCCGACCGCAAACTCATCCACATGGCTCTGAGCAACCTCGTCGGGGCGAATATATTCACCGGGAATCTCGATAATGCCGCCGGCTACTATGAACGACTCTGCGACAACAGGTATGACAACCCGTGCTATAAATATGACGTTCTCGTCGACGGCGGCCTTCTTGCGATGCAAAACGGCGATATCGACAAGGCTCTCGGCATGATGACCGAGGCATCTCGCTATGTCGCCAACCACGACTTCGACGTGACCAAGGCAGGCTCGGTCAATTCATGGCTTGCCGGACTTTACAACTCGATGGAACGCACCGACTCGGCACTCCACTACCTCCATCTGAACGAAAAACTTGCCCGACGGCACGGACAGATCGACCTCCTTGCCGAGACACTGCGTTTCCTTTCTGAAATTCACAAAACAAAAGGAAACCGGGAACTTGCCACCGCCTATCTCGAAGAATATCTCGCACTGAGTGATTCCATTTTCAATCAGAAAGTGTTCAACAGCCTGAAAAACGCCCAGTTCCAGTATGACCTTGACAAGAGCGACGGCATCATCCGCAACCTTAACGACGAGAAACTGCGGCAGGAAATCCACATCGGGCAGCAGCGCACCATGCTGTGGGTCATATCAATCGCCACTCTGATACTGGTTGCCATGCTTCTTGTCATCTACCGTCAGAAACGACACATCTCGGCCGCCTATACCGACCTTTTTGAGCGCAACCGCGCCAATCTTGAAAACGAGAAAGCCTATCGCGCCCGCATACGCGAGCTGCAACAACAGCTCACCCCCGCGACTCCCGAGCCGCCGCAACCGGCATCCGCCGGTCAGTCGGCCGACATAACGCCACAACTTCGCGAGCGGCTGCAACGCGACATTACCGAGGCTATGGACCGCACCGACCTGTTCTGCGACCCCTCTTTCACAATCAACCGTCTTGCCGACGAGGTAAAATCCAACACCACCTACGTCTCGCGGGTCATAAACGAGACATACGGGATGAACTTCCGCGCCTTTCTCAACGAGTACCGCATCAAGGAGTCGATGAACCGTCTCGGGAGCGACGGACCCTATGCCAATTTCACCATCAAAGCCATCGCCGAAAGCGTCGGATTCAAGTCGCAGTCGGCATTCATTGCGGCGTTCACCAAGTTCACCGGGATGAAGCCGTCGATGTACCAAGAGATAGCGCGGCGGCAATTTTCGTGACTATTTGCAACATAAATAACATGTTTTGGTTTTGATTTTGGATAATCGAAACCAAAAAGCTATTGAATATTATGATTTTAATACCACACATAGTAATTTTGTCTCAAAACGTAATTCATCAAAAATCACAGTTATGAAAAGACCTATTCTACACACAGTCACGATTGCTGCGGCACTGCTGGCAACATCGGCCTTGGCTCAGGTCATTGTCGACAACACAAAGTTGCGAGAATGGAACGGAGGCCGGATGACCGAGCAACAGAAACAGGAATCAATCGACCGCCAAGCCAAAGCTGCCGAGTCGCGGGCCAAGTACGACAACGTCATTTCAGCCGAAGGTGCAACCAGACCATGGAAAATAGCACAGACCAATCCCGACATTCTCCCCAACGATGTCATTGACGACGGCACCCGCATCCGTTACAGCATCGTCAACTGGTGGATGGGAGACTTCATTGGAATTGGCGAAGTAAGACCCGTCGCCGGAACCTCGACCGACAAAGTGGCTGACGGGGTAAGTCTCAATGGAAGCGTCTATGCCGACGGCCATCTCTATGGGGTAATCTCCCAAGCCGGTGGTGGACAAGTTTTAAAAGCCACCTTTGTTGACTACGACACCGAGACATGGGAAAAGAAAGAAATCACACTTCCGGAACAGTGGTACAGTGTATTCTCACAAGGTTCCTATAATCCCGCCGACGGCAAAATATACGTCCTCGGCTATGACGGCAGACGTGTTCCTTATCTGTCAGAACTCGATACCGAGACAGGCACCTACACGCAGCTTGTCTATTGCCCTGTCAGCATCCAGACAATGGCTTTCGATGCCGACGGCAAACTCTATGCGCTGACCTCTAATGGCGAAATCGAGTTCATCGACCTCTCGACCGGTACCGGCACACCGCTGTTCCGCGTCGAGGACGAGGGCGTTACAATCAACTACTGGCATGCTATAGCGTTTGATTACTATACCGGCGAGCTGTTCTGGATAAGGACCGACAATAATTTCGCCACTGACCTCCGCAAGATTGACCTTGACGCAAAGACAGTGGAAATCGTTTCCGACCTTCCCGACTACGGCGCACAGGGAGCATGGGTGGTTTCGCCCAAAGCACCGGCCAAGGCTCCCGCGACGGTTGCAAAACTTTCAGCCGACTTCGGGCAGGAAGGTTCCCATGTCGGCACCATCAATATTACCGCTCCCTCTACAACATTTGACGGCTCGGAACTTTCAGGTGACGTTACTATCAAAGTAACCGTTGACGGCAACGAGGCCGGAAACATCACCCTCGCTCCCGGAACTGCCGGAACGATTGCCGATGTCGATTTCACCAAGTCGGGCGAACACAAGGTTGTCGCCACGGCGTCAAATGCCGAAGGGGACGGCCCCGCAGGCTCGATTATCGCCTATTGCGGCCCTGACACCCCGTCGCCTGTCACCGATGTCAAGATGACTGTCGCTGACAACGGTACTGCCTCCATCAGCTGGGAGGCTCCCACCGGCGGCATCCACAACGGATATTTCAACGCCGACCTGCTGACCTATGACATCGTGCGCTACCCCGACGAGGTCGTTGTAGCTGCCGGAATCAAGGAAACAACCTTTACCGAAACGCTTCCCGCCACCCTCACCCGCTATCATTACACCGTCACCGTCGCATGTGACGGCATCGAGGGCGAGCCTGTCGCATCCAACTCCATCGTCTATGGCGACGGCATGACGCTGCCATTTGACAGCGCGCTTGGCGGCGAGGAGTTTTTCAACCTCTGCACCATCTATGACAACGACGGAGACGGCAACACATGGTATGAGACTTGGGGATCGGCAAGCTGCTACACCGGCTATCACGAGGCCGGTTATCAGGCTGATGACTGGTATATAACTCCCCCGATTGCCCTCGAACCCGGCAACTACTTTGTCGAAACCGTATATGCAACTATCAGCGACAAACCGACGACGGCTGACTTCACAATGGGTAATTCTCAGGATTTCCACAGTCACAAGGTTCTCGCCACATTCAGCGGAATGGTATATGAAGACGGTAATCAGGCTTATAAGACTTATGTTACCGTGACCGAGGCCGGAAAATATTATTTTGGCTACCACTTCACCTCGGTAACCGACGGGTCAGTCGAAACTCCCTATATTTCAATCCGCAACCTCAAGGTGGAACAAGGTCCCGCCAATGACGCGCCCGAAGCTGTCACAGCCATCTCGGCCAAGGCCGCCGAACTCGGCGAACTTAAAACTACGGTCACATTTACCACTCCTTCAACAACATTTGACGGCTCGGCACTCTCGTCGCTCGACCGCGTGGAGGTGTGTGACGAAAACGGCGAACTGCTCGGCAGCGTCTCCCCTGTTGAACCCGGGAAAAGCTATTCATGGAACGACAACCATGCAAAAGAGGGTTACAATACCTACAAAATTTATGCCGTCAACGGCGCAGGCCGCGGCAAAATAGCCGAAACCGAGGTTTACGCGGGCAACGACCTCCCCGACCTCATCTCATCGCTGAAATGGACCATCGAAAACAACCGCGTGGTGACATTTGAATGGGGCGCACCCTCGACTGTCGGTGTGCGCGGCGGATATGTCAACCCCGACGACCTTACCTATAATTTCTGCCGTTCCGAGTATGACTGGCAGGAACCGTTTGCAGTTCAAGGAGCTACGGGCCTCAAAGAACGCACATATACTTGGACCGAATGTCTGCCCAACTCAACATTCGGTACTCAGCAACACATGTACCTCTACGGAATCACACCCGTCACCCCTCTTGGCGAAGGCCGACTCGGCTATACAGGCATCATCCTCGGCGACCCGTGCCAGACTCCCTTCTTCGAATCATTTGCAGGCGGCTATTCATCCACCGCAGTGTGGTCGTCACAGCTCGTGGCCGGTGTGACCGGATGGAGCATGACCACCGGCTCTGAGGAGCAGGGCATCACGGCAGTCGACGGTGACAACGGGCTGTTGCTGTTCTCGCCCGCCGGACAGAGTTTCCACGCCGTGGTTCTCCCCATCATCGAACTTCGCGACATGGCCGACCCGGTTGTCGTATTTGACATGTACCACCGTGCTGAAGCCGATGAGACCGGACTCCTCAGCATTCAGGTTTCAAGCAATGATGCCGCATTTGTGCCTGTCGGCGAAATCCCGGCCAAAGCCGATGCCGACGGTTGGACCGAACACAAGATTTCAATCAAGGATTTCAACGGAGGAAACCGCATTTCAATCGCATTGGCCGGTATCGGCAGCGGCGCGGCCTCGACATTTGCAGTCGACAACATCCGCGTGTGTGACAACGTCGACTATGACATCGCGGCCCTTTCTCTGACCGCCCCCGCAGCTATGGACCTTGGAGAGACAGGCGCGTTCACGATAACAGTCATGTCCAAGGGTCTTGAGACAGTCGAGAATTTCGACATCGACATCTATGCCGACGGCGTGAAGGTCGCAACCGCCTCGGGCGCACAACTCGCCCCCGGCTCGACAGTCGACCTGACCGCCAACGTCACCACCAATGCCGCGAATGCGGGCAAAACCGTGAACTATGAGGCCCGTGTCAACCTCGACAACGACGGCAACAGCCTCAACGACATCGTCTCGACAAGCGTCAGCGTGGGCGGTTCATCGCTCCCGGCTCCCCGCGACCTGACAGGCAGCGTGGCCGATGCCAAGATGCAGCTCTCGTGGACAGCCCCGGCTGCTGCTGAAAGCAAAGCAATGAACGAGTCGTTTGAAAACTTCACATCCTTCTCGATTATAGGTGAAAACGACTGGAAATTCATTGACCGCGACCGGCTCCAGCCCTACGGTATCCAAGGTGTCGAATATCCCAACATGGACAAAGCCCGCGCATTCATGGTGTGGGCGCCCGGCGAACTTGCCGACTTTGCAGGAAAAAGCAGCTGGATGCCTTACAGCGGCGACAAGTGCCTCATCTCCTTTGCATCGACCTACCTGAAGGTTGACGGAAACTTCGATTTCAGCCAGCAAAACGACGACTGGCTCATCTCGCCCCACGTCGTCGGCGGTACCGAACTGAAATTCATGGCCGGTGTCCCTGCCGCAGGCAACACCGAGCGTTTTGAAGTGATGGTTTCCTATGGCGGCCGCAACCCCGAAGACTTCACCATCCTCGGCGAACCGGTAGCTCTCAGCGAGGCCGGATGGAAAGAGTTCACCTACACCCTTCCCGCCGATGCGGCCTACTTTGCAATCCACGCCACATCGCTCGGCTACGAATCATTCGCGCTCATGATTGACAACATCGAGTTCACCGCCGGGTATGACGAACCCGAACTCATCGGCTACAACATCTATCTCAACAATGTTCAGGTCAACGACGAGCCGGTGGCCGACACAGCCGTTGCAGTGGACTATGACGCGACAACCGACAACACCTTTGCTGTCAGCGCGGTCTACTATGAAGGCGAGTCAGAAGCTGCCCTGTTCAGCGCACAGTCGGGTATCGGCGAGACTCCCGCTGCCGACGGTGTCACCGTGACCACCGGCGCAGGCTCCATCAACATCACCGGTGCCGACGGCCTTACCGTAAGTGTTTACAATACTCTCGGCTACACGATAGCCTCGTTCAAGTCGACAGGCAACGACGTTGTCCCGGTACAGGCAGGCATCTACATCGTGTCGACAGCCGGAAAATCGTTCAAAGTCATCGTTAAGTAGATGTTCTGATTAAGTAATTATGAATCTGACCCTTAAAAAAGCGATGCTCCTTGTGGCGGGCGCGCTGGTGAGCCTCGGCTCACCAGCCGTCCCGGCCCGCAAGGGCATCGTCACATACAGCCAGCCCGACGGCTCGTCAATCGACATCATCGTGTGTGGCGACGAGCATTGCGGCTATTTCATGACCCCTGACAGCATCCTGCTCCACGAGGATGCCGACGGATTCCTGCGTCCCGCTACTGAAAATTACCGCGACCGGATAAAAGCTGTCAAGGCGGCTGCCCGCGACATCGCCCGCACGTCGCTCAACGACGGCGAGGTCCCCACGACCGGCACCCTGCGCGGCCTCGTAATACTCGCCGAGTTCCCCGACATGCCGTTTGCCCCCAATAATACTCCGGAACAGTTCCAACGACTGCTCAACGAGGAGGGATACAGCGACAGCGGTGCGACAGGCAGCGTCAGGGACTACTACAAAGACCAGAGCTACGGGTTGTTTACTCCCGAATTTGACGTGGCCGGCCCTGTCATGCTCCCAAACGAAATGTCCTACTACGGCGGTGACCGCAACGGCATGACCGATGTCAACGTCTACCGCATGATTCAGGATGCCTGCCGACTGGCCGACGAGACGGTCGATTTCTCCCGATATGACAACAACAATGACGGCAAGGTAGACCTTGTATATGTCATTTACTCGGGTTACGCGCAGAGCAACGGCGCAAGCACCAACACCGTGTGGCCCCACATGTGGTTCCTGTCGCGCAACAATGCCGCCATCAATCTCGACGGCGTGGTAATCGACCGCTATGCCTGCTCATCAGAGCGTCTCGGCATCAACGGCACGGCAATCACCGGCATCGGTCTGTTCTGCCACGAGTTCAGCCACACCCTCGGCCTCCCCGACATCTACGATACGACCAACTCGGGTTCCAAACTGACAATGGGAGAATGGGACGTGATGGACTTGGGATGTTACAACAATTCGATGCGCACCCCGGCGGGATATTCCTCCTATGAGAAAAGCGTCCTCGGCTGGATTGAGCCTGAGTTGCCCGAGACCAAAGCCACCGGCGTGACACTACCGTCGCTCGGCAGCGAGGCACGCGCGATAAAAATGGTGTCGCCCTCTGACCCCGACGAGTATTTTCTTCTCGAAACCCGCAGCAAGAGCGACAAATGGGACGCCCATCTGCCCGGCGAAGGGATGCTGATTGTCAAGGTCAAATATGATGCCGACGTGTGGGATGCCAACGCCGTCAACACCGGCGAGAACCACGGTGTGTGCCTTATCCCGGCCAACGGCAACTTCTCTCCCGTGACCGACGGCCCGTCATCACCCTTCCCGGGAACAGGGAACGTCACCGCGTGGACCGACCTCACCACCCCGTCGAGCGTGTTCAGCGACGGCACCTATCTCGGCTGCGCCGTCACCGGGATAAGCTATGACGGCTCGACAACCACGTTCAACCTCGGCGAGTCGCTCGACACGCCCGAGCTGACCGCGCCGACCGAGATTACCGAGACCGGTTTCCGCGCCAACTGGAACCGCGTGACCGATGCCAAATTCTACACCGTGGAGATTACGGCAATATCGACAGGAGAGACAACGCGATATGAGAAAATCGTGCGCAACCGTTTCACCTTCACCGGCCTTGACCCGCAGGAGACCTACTGCTACCGCGTGCGCGCCATCGGCGAGATTCTCGTTTCCGACTTATCCCAACCGGCTGAAATCACCCTCGCCTCCCAGTCAGGTATCGCGACCGTCAACGGTGACAAAGACACCTCGGTAAAAGCAGTCTACACCCTCACCGGACAATATTGCGGCACCGCGACCGACAACCTCTCCCCCGGCCTCTACATCGTCACCTTCTCCGACGGCTCGGCAACCAAAATCATGAAACAATAACCATCCCCCTTTTCCAAAAAAACAAGGCGGGACTGCGACATATGTCGCAGTCCCGTCACTATTTTAAAACGGACGGACCGTTACTTTTTAGATTTCTTAGCCGGAGCCTTGGAAGGTTTCTTGGCTGCCGGAGGAAGGGGGCGGCGCAGGCGCAGCACTTGGGCCGAGCGCGAGGGGAGGTAGAGGCGCAGCCATTCGCGGCCGGTCGGGGCAAAGAGCGGGTCGGTCTGGGTCAGGTGGGAGACGGTCTCGTCAATGTTGCCATAGCCGCCGAATCCGGGATTGTCGGTCGACAACACCACGTCATACTCCCCGGCGGGGGCAAGGATGCCGTAACCGGTGAATGATTTGACCGGGTTGAAGTTGAAGACGAAAATCAGGTCGCCGCGACTGAAGGCAAGCACTTGGTCGTCATCCTTTTCCCACAGTTTCACAACCGGCAGGGCTTGGAAATTGTAAACGCCGCTGATGGTGTGAATCATCGCGTTGTCAAAGTCATTGAGCCAGCAGTATTTGAGCTCCTTGCGGTCTACGAGGTCCCACTGGCGGCGGGCATGGCTGTAGCTCCAGCCGTTGCCCTCGCGGGGGAAGTCAATCCACTCGGGATGGCCAAACTCGTTGCCCATGAAGTTAAGATAGCCGCCGTTGATGGTGGCGCATGTGACGAGGCGTATCATCTTGTGGAGGGCGATGCCGCGCTCGACGGCAAAGTTGTTGTCATCCTTCATCATGTGCCAGTACATCTCCTTGTCAATGAGACGGAAAATGACGGTCTTGTCACCGACAAGGGCCTGATCGTGACTCTCGACATAGGAGATTGTCTTCTCGTCGGCACGGCGATTGGTCAGTTCCCAGAATATCGAGGTGGGTTTCCAGTCCTCGTCCTTGCGCTCCTTGATTGTCTTGATCCAGTAGTCGGGGATGCCCATAGCCATGCGGTAGTCAAACCCTATGCCGCCGTCCTTTACCGGAATCGCGAGGCCGGGCATACCGCTCATTTCCTCGGCGATGGTGATGGCATGGGAGTTGATTGAATGGATGAGCTTGTTGGCGAGAGTGAGATAGGTGATGGCGTTGGTGTCCTGACCGCCGTTATAGTAGTCGTCGTAGGAGCCGAAAGCCTGTCCGAGACCGTGGTTATAGTAAAGCATTGATGTCACGCCGTCGAAACGGAAACCGTCAAAACGGAACTCGTCAAGCCAATATTTGCAATTGCTGAGAAGGAAATGCAACACCTCGTTTTTACCGTAGTCAAAGCAGAGGGAGTCCCAAGCGGGATGCTCGCGGCGGCCGTCGCCGTAGAAATACTGGTCATAGCTGCCGTCGAGTCGGCCGAGGCCCTCGACCTCGTTCTTGACAGCGTGGGAGTGAACGATGTCCATGATGACGGCGATGCCGAGCTCGTGGGCGCGGTCGATGAGCGATTTCAGCTCCTCGGGGGTTCCGAAACGGCTCGACGGAGCGAAAAAGCTCGACACATGATAGCCGAATGAACCGTAATAGGGATGTTCCTGAATCGCCATTATCTGAATGGCGTTGTAACCGTCGGCGGCGATGCGGGGCAGAATCAGGTCGCGGAACTCGGTATAGGTGCCGACACCCTCGCGCTCCTGCGCCATACCGATGTGGCACTCATAGATGAGCAGCGGGCGCGTGTCGGGACGGAATTTCTTGACTTTCCACTTGTAAGGCTCGGGGCTCCAAGCCTGCGCCGAGAAAATGTGGGTGGTCTCGTCCTGAACCACACGGGTAGCATAGGCCGGAATGCGCTCACCGCTGCCGCCGTCCCATTCCACAATCATCTTGTAGAGGTCGCCGTGCTTGATGTCGGCAGGTTTCAGCCTGATTTCCCACACCCCGTTGTCGCGCCGTTTCAACGCATATTTTTTCAGTTTTTTCCACTGGGAGAAGTCTCCGATAAAGGTAATGGCGGTCGCATTGGGAGCCCATTCGCGGAAAAACCAGTTTCCGTCGGCATCGCGGTGCAGTCCGAAATATTGATGGGCATTGGCAAAATCGTCGAGCGACTTCGCACCGCCTGAGAGCAAATCCTGTTCTTTAACGAGGGCATCGTTGTATCGGCCTATGATGGCATCACTGAACGGCTGTAGCCAAGGGTCGTTCTTTACGATGTTGAGAGTCTTCTTTTTCATGAAAAAATTGAAAAATATGAGGGTTGATGATTATCTTTTCTGATTTCAGATGCCACAGCACCCTATAATAAATGTGGAAAAGCTAAAAAATGTTTGTGGAGGCGCGAATTTGTCTCACACCTCCACAAACTTACGCATTTTTTTTCAAAGTCGGGCCATTTCCCACCGCAAAAAGCGTTAAATCGCCTCTCAGAACAAATCGGGGGTGGGGCGGCCGTCGTGCCAGTGGTGGTCTTTGGGGAATGGTTGTGCGTTCCATGCCTTGCACGATGTCCACGGCCGGGGAGCATCGGTCCAGAAGGGGTGGGACGCGGGAAGGCCGAGGGGGAGGAAGGCGAGCGAGGTCATGTAGAGGGAGCCGTTGTTGGTGTACCAGTCGGCCACGTTGGGCTGACGGCCTGTGAATCCGATGGTCAGGTAGCCTTTCTCGTTGAAATTTTCCTTGCCGTCAAACATCGAGTGCATCACCGCTGTCAACGCGGCGCGCACCTGAGCGGGAGTCAGTCCGGCGGGCAGTTTCTCATACCATGCCATCATGGCGAGCGGCTGCATGGCGGCCATGCGGTAGGGTATCGAGCGGCCGAATACGGGGAATGTTCCCTCGGGCGAAATGAGGCGTTCAAGCACGAGGCTGAACTTACGGGTGCGCTGCAGGGCGCGGGCGTGGTAGTTCTTGTAATGGATGCGTGTATAGTGTCCCGCGTCTATCATGTTTTGGAGCGTTTCAAGATACATGGGGTGGAACACATAGCTGCTGTAATAGTCGAAGGCAAACGATGGGCCGTCGGCATACCATCCGTCGCCCACATACCATTCCTCGACCTTGCGGATGGCTGAGTTGACACGATATTGGTCATAAGGCGCACCGGCCTTTGCCATGAACGACTCGATTGTCGACGAGAAAAGCACCCAGTTGGTATAAGGGGGGTCAATCCCTCTCAACCCGGTAAATTCTTTTATATACCGCTGCTTGGTAACATCGTCGAGCGGCATCCACAGCGCATCGTAGGCACGGATAAAACTCTCGGCGACATAGGCGGCATCGACAAGGGCCTGCCCTTCCCCCTGCCACTTGAGATAATCGGGACTTGAGGGGTCGACGGCGTTGGCATAGCATTTCAACGCCATCTCTCTCAACTCGGCACGCTTGGCACCCTCGGGGGTGCCGTCGTCGGGAAGCGCGAGCCACGGGGCGATACCGGCCATGAGTCGGCCGAATGTCTCCATATAGGTCACTTTTATGTTGCGGCCATCCCAGTTGGGACTCGTCTCGACAAGCATGTTGGCCTGAAGTTGTCCTTTCGACATGTTTGACAGCACCGGCTCGGCCATTTTGACAAGGAGGTCCACCCAGTAGGCGCGGTCATTGGCGGCAGCAGTGTCGCGCGATTCGAGGTAGCGCACATACTCACATGCGGCAAGCAGAAACGCCCCAACGCCGAAATCGGCCTGCGAGTCAGCATCAACCACCTGTCCCGGTATAGCTTTTTCGCCGATAGGCTGCACATAACCCACCTTGCCGCTTTTCTGCAACGCTTTGTTTTTCAGATAACCCCATGCGCGGTCAATCACCGGCTTATAGGTGTCGTGGTCGAGGATGCCGTTGTTGACACCCCACAGCAGGCCGTAGGTAAAAAATGCCGTGCCGCTCGTTTCGGGGCCGGGAGCATGTTCCGGGTCGAGCATCGAGCGGGTCCAGTAACCCTCGGGTTGCTGACACGATGCGACAGCCTCGGCGAGACGGCGGTATTTTTCAACGAAGAAATCGCGATGATCATAATCGGCGGGGAGGTCTTTGATAACCTTGGCGAGTCCTGCAAGCACCCATCCGTCGCCGCGCGCCCAAAAGTCTTTTTTGCCGTTTACGCTCTTATGGGCCGGATAGACATATTTCCCGTCGCGGTAATAAAGACCGGTCTCGCTGTCGAGCATTATCGAATCAGAGTAACAGACATATTCATACAGTTTGTCGAGATAACGCTTGTCGCCGGTAATGCGGTTGAGTTTCGTCATGACAGGCATCACCATATACAACCCGTCGGCCCACCACCAGTAGTCGTTCTGCGGAGTCGACATCTCATATTCCATCACCTCGCGGGCGCGGGCGATTCGGCGGTCGTCGGGGAGGATTTCATAGAGGTCGGCATAGGTCTGGAAGCATATCTGCCAGTCACCGAACAGCACATGGTCGTCGTCCTCGCCGTAGTCATATTTCCACTTGGCGCGGTCGTCACCCTTTGCTCCTTTCCAGCGGTTGTGCTCGGCCCAACGCATTGTGTAGTCGAGATAATCGGGGTTGCCGGTGAGGCGGTAAGCCTCCATGTTTCCGGTGTGGTAAGCGGCCGGATGCCAGAACGACCAAGTCTCGGCGGGGTTATTGGACTGCCAGTAGTTGTTTACGCGGTCAATAATCTCCCTGACCTGCGCGGCCTCGGTTGATTTGCGGGATTTTCCGGCCCCCGCAGCCATCACAGCCGAGAATATCAGCGGCAACAAAAAAATTGCGATTATCTTTCTTGTCATGATATTGATTGGTTAACAGATTGCATTTTAACAGCTTGGGGAGGCGTACAGTCCCATCAAACCTTTTCCAGTGCAAAGTTAGCATTTTTTATGATTCCGACCGTGTTTATTCCCATAAGATTGACTCATAATCAGTTATTATCCCACAAATACAACCTTACAGTTGCCGAGGTTGTTATTAATTACTATCTTTGCGCAATCAACTATATTTCTCAGAGTATGAACCTTATCGAATTGAATCTGCAACGCATCTTCGACCTGTGCCGTTCCCACAGGGTCAAAACGCTGTGTGCTTTCGGATCCATTCTCACAGACCGATTTAACGACGACAGCGATGTTGACCTATTGGTAGACTTTGATACTACCGACCATGAAAAATGGGATTATGTCGGCAACTACTTTGGCTTAAAGAACGCTTTAGAAACAATTTTTAAACGGAAAGTTGACCTAATTGAAGAAGGAGGTATTAAAAATCCACTTTTTAAAGCAGCCGTCGACAGTAAAAAGCGTCTGATTTATGGATGAATATATCCCCATATACCTCATGGATATCAAAATAGCTATCGAAGAGCTCGAAAGCTATTTTGACGGTTACCCCATGCGATATGAAGTTTTTGTCAAAGATGGTCTGAGACGATGTGCCGTAGAGCGGAAAACCGAAATTATGGGCGAGGCAATAAACCGAATATTAAAGATTGACCGAAATTTTCCACTCCCCCATGCAAAAGAAATAATCAATACCCGCAACCGCATAATCCACGGATATGACAGTGTCCAGCCCGAATTTCTGTGGGGATTGGTAATCAGGCACATACCCACACTAAAAGAAGATGTGGATAAAATTTTAAAAAATTTAGGAGTATAAACAGACATCCTTATCCCGCAGATTTATCCCCGATTTTCGCTAACTTTGCAGCTGATTTAAAAACCGACAGAGTTATGTTTTCAGGAATAGTTGAAGAAGCTGCCCGCGTGGTGGCTGTGAGACATGACGGCGGCAACATGCATCTGACCGTCAAGTCGTCGTTTACCGATGAGTTGAAAATCGACCAAAGCGTGGCCCACAACGGCGTGTGCCTGACCGTGGTGTCACTCGACGGCGACGGGACATATACCGTCACCGCGATTCAGGAGACCCTTGACCGCAGCAATCTCGGCGACCTGAAAGAGGGTAGCCTTGTGAACCTTGAACGGTCGATGATTATGAACGGCCGTCTTGACGGCCACATCGTGCAAGGGCATGTCGACACGACCGCCGTGTGCGAGGCCATCGAGGAGGTAGAAGGAAGCCGTTACTACAAATTCCGCTATGCGGTCGACCCCTCGCTTGTGGCCAAAGGCTACATGACTGTCGAGAAAGGATCGGTCACCGTCAACGGTGTCAGCCTGACCGTCTGCGACTCGGAACGCGACTCATTCCGCGTGGCCATCATCCCCTACACGCTGGAGCATACCAACTTCCGCGACATCAAGACCGGCGACCGTGTCAACATCGAGTTTGACATCATCGGCAAGTATCTTGCCCGCCTCGCCGAGCTTGGCGGAAACCTTTGACAGGAGTCAAATGTTGTAAGTAAGAGAGCGTTGTAGCCGCGGCTGTACCCTTTTTTAATGTTTTTTATTAAAAAAGGTAAACAATTGCATCTCTTTTTAAGCTACCTTTGTGGCTTGCAATGCTCTTGCCCCATTTAAGATAAGACAAGAGACACATATAATTATAAAGATTATGGAAAATAAAGAATTAGACCGCATCAGTTACGCACTGGGACTGAGCATGGGTAATAACTTCCGCGCGAGCGGCATCAACGAAATCAACGTTCAGGACTTTGCCGACGGTGTGGCAGCCGTGTTCAACGGCCTTGCTCCCAAGATGAGCTATGACGAAGCCAAGGAAGAAATCCGCAAGTATTTCACCGCTATGGAAGAGCGTCAGAAAGCCGAAGCCGAAAAAATCGGACAGGTCAACGCCGAGGCCGGAAAGGCATTCCTCGCTGAAAACGGCAAGCGCGTCGAAGTAAAGACAACCCCCTCGGGTCTCCAGTATGAAGTCATCACCGAAGGCAACGGCCAGCAGCCTACAGCCGACGACCGTGTCGAGGTACACTATACCGGCACGCTGATTGACGGAACCGTATTTGACAGCTCGGTAGAGCGCGGCGTTCCCGCGACATTCGGCGTCACCCAAGTCATCCCCGGATGGGTCGAGGCTCTTCAGCTGATGAAAGAAGGCTCCAAGTGGAGACTTTTCATCCCCTCGGAACTCGCCTACGGTCCGCAGGGCGCAGGCGGCCTCATCGGCCCCAACTCCACCCTCATCTTTGACGTGGAACTTCTAAAGGTAATCAAATAACTGATAGAAAAATAACAAATACATATAACCATTCATTTTTCAACTAACAGATTATGAAAAAAATCCTTATGGTGTGCGGCGTAGCCGCAATGATGCTTGGCATCAGCTCCTGCAACGGCGGCTCGTCAAGCGCTGACAAAGGTTTCTCCGATTCTCTCGCCACTGCTGTCGGCCAGTTCCAAGGCTACCGTCTCGCAAGCGAATATCAGTCAGTTCCCGAAGCCCAGAAGGCCAACCTTCCCAAGGCTGAAATCCTGCGCGGAATCAAGCAGATTATCATGACCGATACCACCCAGCAGGCCTATATCTCGGGCCTTTCTATCGGCATGCAGCTCTACTCGCAGCTCTACCGCTACGAGCAGGCCGGCATCCCCGTTGACCGCGCCAAACTTTACGAGGCTTACGCTGCCGCTTTCAACAGCGACTCTATCGCCCCCGACGTGATGGCATCGGCTCAGGAGGCTTTCCGCAAGGTTTCTGAAGAAGCCCAGCAGAAAATGATGCAGAAATATGAAGAAGAACGCGCCGCTGCCGAAAAGGCCAAGGAGGAAACTCCCGAAGCAAAGGAAAACGTGAAGAAAGGCGCCGACTTCGTAAAGGACCTCAAGGCTAAAGATCCCGAAATCAAGACTACCGAAAGCGGCCTTTCCTACAAGGTCGTTAAGGAAGGCGAAGGCGAACCCGTAGGCAAGACCGGCCGCGCTCAGGTTGCCTACAAGGGCACTCTTATCGACGGAACCGTATTTGACGAAAACGAAAACGCCACATTCTCGCCCAATCAGGTTATCGCCGGTTTCGGTGAAGGTCTCGGCATGATGAACAAGGGTGCCAAGTACATCTTCTACATCCCCGGCAACCTCGCCTATGGAGCCAACGGTACTCCCGACGGCAAGATTGGTCCTATGGCAACCCTCGTCTTCGAGGTTGAAGCCAAGGATGTGACTCCCGGCAAGTAATCAGTTACACGGATAACAAAAAAACAGGATGGCCACGGATGGCCATCCTGTTTTTTTTGTGTCCAATTAGACTAATTAGTCCTATTAGTCTAATTAGTCTAATTGGTAGAGTTACTTCACAATCACTTTTCTGACTGTTGTCGCGGCCTTGACGATGTAGATACCCGGCTGAACGGGGATGACTGTCCGGGCCTGACCGGCAGAACTGTAGACCGTTTTGCCGTCAACCG
>CAMWRO010000026.1 GCA_947176615.1 uncultured Porphyromonadaceae bacterium | reverse complement strand
ATAACGAGTTAACTGAAAGATGCTACCACTTTGGATTAACATTTGTTATGAAACAACCTCTAAGAGTCATGCGTGGAAAATAACGTAGATATAATCATTGCACCTCTACCATGCGTGGTGTGACGGTGGCGGGCAGGATTCCGGTCATCTGAATGATTTTCTGTCCTTGGAAACCTGTCACAAAGCTGAAAAAGCGGTGGCTGACGGTTCCGCCGGGAGCTGTGGTGACCATGTAGACTGAGCGGTAAAGGGGGTAGGAGCCATCAAAGATATAAGCCTGATAGGGGCGGTAGGCTGTCACCTCGTTGTTGCCGCGAATCTTGAGCACCTTGATTTCCTTGTTGAAGTCGAGGGCAGTGGTGTCGTTTTTCTCCACGGCGGCGGCGATTTCTTCGGTCGATTTCTCACGCGACGACATGTCGCCTGTCACCCAGCTGACACCGATGATGCCGATGGCGTTTTTGTTGTCGGCAACCGCCTTGAACACGTCGGCATTGTTTTTCTGGGCGAATACGTTGGGTCCGAATGGGCGGCCGTTGAGAATTGAGTCGCGCATGTATTTTACGGTCGACGAGCCTTGGTGGTCAAAAATGATGTCGATTTCGCCGAGCTTGCACGGTTCCACCTGATCCCACCGAGTGACTTCTCCCGAAAGGATTTCGGCGATGTCCTTCTTTGACATAATCTCGACCGGGTTGGCGGGATTGACAATCAGCGCGAGGGCATCGACGGCAATCTTGCGCTGGTGCACGTTTTTCTTGTGGCTTTTGAGATAGGAAACCTCCTTCTCGGTCAGGGGTCTCGTGATAACGGCGCTTTTGTATTCGCCCATGCTGAGAATCGAGTCGATTGCGGCGTTTTCGGGTACATAGGAGACGAGAATGTCTTCTTTGGGGTAGATGTATTCATATACATTTACCTCTTGCTCCATGATAGTCTCGAAAGTTTCGTCGCAGGCTACCTTGGCAAAGGTGGGGGCTTTCTTGCTTGACGCGTTGTCGTTGCAGCCTGTGGTAATGACTGCTGCCGCAGCAAGCAGGGCGGGGAATAGATGTGAAAATTTCATGAGGATTGTCTGAATCTGAATGGGTTAATCGTCGCTTTCATCATCGCGGCTGTTGCCATAGCCGGGGTCAATGCCCTTGAACTGGCGATAGGCGCGCCACAGGCCGTAGACAGTGAACAGCGCGCCGCCAAACCAGCGCACCCATGCCCACTTGCCATAGAACAGGTCGTTGAAGAAACCACAGAAAAACAGGGCGGCCATACCCAGATATACGAGTATCATGATGATGCCGAAAATGTTGCGCATTGTTGCCGGGGTCCCGGTCGAGTTGATATCTTTTCCCATAAATCAATAATTTTTTAGACGTTGTTTTTATAACGAATTAAGTCATCCGATTATAAATTGAACATTTGCGGGGGTATAAAGGTTGTGGTCACGCTTTATTTTTGTGGCAACCGCTCAATCGGTAAAATTAATTAAAAATTCTGAACGCGCTCCTTATACATTAAATTTATTAAAAACAATTAACACAATAACGACGAAAAGAGTTATATTTGTACTGCAAAAACAGATTGGAGATGAATGCACCACTTGCCGAGCGGCTGAGACCGCGCTCACTTGACGACTACATCGGCCAGACCCACCTTGTCGGGCCCGGAGGGGTAGTGCGCAACATGATCGAATCGTCGCGCATATCCTCTTTTATATTGTGGGGTCCCCCCGGAGTGGGCAAGACTACCCTTGCCCGCATCATCGCCAACACTGCCCGGGTGCCGTTCTACACTCTCTCGGCAGTCAGCTCGGGAGTAAAGGAGGTGAGGGAGGTAATCGACCGCTGTAAAAAGGACGCCGCAAGCATGTTTTCGACCGGGCGGCCGATATTGTTTATTGACGAAATCCACCGTTTCAGCAAGTCGCAGCAGGACAGCCTGCTCGGGGCGGTCGAGAGCGGCACGGTGACACTTGTCGGGGCCACGACGGAAAATCCGTCGTTTGAAGTGATACGCCCCCTGTTGTCGCGCGCCCAAGTCTACACCCTGCGTCCGATGGAGGAACCCGAGCTGACCCGGCTCCTTGACCGCGCTCTTGAAAATGACGAAATCCTGCGCAGCCACAAGGTGACGGTCGAGTCGACCACGGCGCTGTTCCGCTTTGCCGGGGGCGATGCCCGCAAGCTGCTTAACATCCTTGACCTCATCGAGCAGTCAACCCCGCCGGGAGGCGAAATCGTCATCAACGACAAGCTTGTGACCGACCGCCTTCAGGAAAATCCCGCCGCCTATGACAAAAACGGCGAGATGCACTATGACATCATCTCGGCATTTATAAAAAGTGTGCGCGGCAGCGACCCCGATGCCGCCGTCTACTGGCTGGCCCGCATGATTGCTGGAGGTGAGGACCCGGTGTTTATCGCGCGCCGCCTGCTCATCCTCGCGGCCGAGGATATAGGTCTCGCCAATCCCAACGCGCTGCTGCTTGCCAACGCGACATTTGACGCTGTTCAGAAAATAGGTTTTCCCGAGGGGCGCATACCTCTTGCCGAGTGCACGGTCTATCTCGCCACGTCGCCCAAAAGCAATTCGGCCTACATGGCAATCAACACGGCGCTTGAGACGGTCGAGCAGACGGGTGACCTCCCGGTTCCGTTGCATCTGCGCAATGCCCCTACCAAGCTGATGAAGGATATGGGCTACGGACGTGACTACAAGTATGCCCACAACTATCCCGGCAACTTCGTTGTCCAGCAGTTTATGCCTGACGAGCTCGGCCACAGGACATTCTGGAATCCGTGTGACAATCCTAACGAAATGCGTGCCGCCGCCTTGCAAAATTCCCGGTGGCGAAAAGAATGACAGCTTTTTTTGAAAAAGTAACGGATATTTTGTAATTTTGTAGCCGCAACGGAAAAGGGAACGCTGTGAAATTCGGCGACAGTACCCGCTGCTGTAAGTCTCGGTGCGCTTGGGCGCATCAAGGATGACCTCCATGTGGACAGCCACTGTCATGTGTCATGATGGGAAGGCCGGGGTCATACCGAGGGGACGAGTCAGAAGACCTGCCGTTAGCCTTAGAAATGGACCCATTTCGGGAGTTAAGTGTCATTTCGTCATGGTGTGTGGCCGCCGGTCGTGGCGGTTGCATGCGTGAATGCTTGATGCCATCCCCCTCTCATTTGTTTGTTTCTACGGTTTGACGTTACGTTGCCGTCCTTCGGGACGTGTGATGTGATTCCTCATTGTGTCGTGGCACGACCGGTCAATTGCTTGAGGATTGCATTACAAACGGATTGTCGTAAACAGATTGTTTAACCATAAAGAAATAAACCAAGCATTTATGAGAAAAATTTTTACCACGTCAAGCCTTGTGGCTTTGTTTATCGCCGGTGCAGGTGTGGCTTCGGCTCAATCGGATCTCCAAGTAGCCGATTTTGAAAATCTTGACCTCGCCCCCGAAAGCTACTGGGTGGGCGACACCGAGGATGAGGACTACGACTGGGGTTCCTTCACAAGCGGCAGTTTTGAATTTGCCAATTTTTATATGGCCGATTACGGCTCGTGGGCGTTCTACGGCTATTCCAATCTGACTTCAACCGAATACACCGGCGGATATGCCCTTGACCAGCAGATGATGAACTGCGTGGGCAG
Organism: uncultured Porphyromonadaceae bacterium; assembly: GCA_947176615.1. Taxonomy (GTDB): domain Bacteria; phylum Bacteroidota; class Bacteroidia; order Bacteroidales; family Muribaculaceae; genus Duncaniella. The sequence goes on along the minus strand of CAMWRO010000026.1, from coordinate 14,023 downwards.
CGGCTACAATTCCTCGACATTCGCTATCGGTTACTGTGACGCCTATTGGGGACCGTCGGAAATCACAATTCCCGATTTTCCAGAGGGTGTTCAGGTCAACGGTATGTGGGTGACAAACACTGCATGGGTTGTCGACGCTATTCTCAACGGAGATGGAATGTCGGGCCCGTTTGCTGCCGGAGACTATCTGAAACTCACAATCACAGGCACTGATGCCAACGACGGCACAAAGTCGGTCGACTTCTACCTTGCCGATTATCGCTCGGAAAATCCCGATGACCACTATTATGTCAAGGAATGGCGTTATTTTGACCTCTCGTCGCTCGGCGAAGTGGTGAAACTTGTTCCTTCGATTGAATCGACCAAGAAAAACAGCTACGGCATGACGACTCCCGCCTATTTCTCGTTTGACGACCTCGGGGCTGTCAACACCCAGTCGGGAATCGAGAACGTTGCCGCCGATCTTGATGTCCGCGTCGCTGTCGCCGACGGAATCGCCACTGTGACATCGGCTGTCGCCGACTTTGAAGTCGAGGCTGTCAGCGTGACCGGCATCCGTGCCGCCGCCGTTTCGGCCAACGGTGTTGCCGCCGTCCGACTCCCCGGCACAGGCGTCAATATCGTGCGCGTCGTGAGCGGCACAACCACCAAGGTTGTCAAAGTCATCAACCGCTAATCTACATTACAATCTTTTTATTTTTCTGCTAAATCAGGAGGGCCGCAGGCGTGATTGCCTGCGGCCCTCTTTTTTTGCTAACCTAAATTAAGAGGTTGTTTAATAACCGGGATTCTGATGCAGTTTGTTGTTGGTCAACAGTACTTTGTTGGGAATGGGGTAAAGGTTTTTGGTCGGGTCGCTCTTGTCGTGGGAGAACCATGACCGGGTAGTGAAGGCGTTGAAGCGTATCATGTCCTGTCGGCGACGGCCTTCCTGACAGAACTCCCATCCGAGCTCGTCGAGGAAACGGCCGTAGGTAATGTCGGCGCCTCCTTGGGCAGAGTTTTCATATTCGTCACGGCGCCCGTAATCATAGCAGCTTCCCTCTTTGAGTTGCTCGTCGGTGACAACCGCTTTTTCGGGATGGTCACGGAATGCGCGTTCACGCACCTGTGTCACCAGTGCCCCGGCACCCGGTTTGCCGTCGCGCAACAGAGCCTCGGCTTTCATCATCAGGATGTCGGCATAGCGGAAAAGAGGGAAGTCGTTGCTGAGACGGTTGGTGATACCGGCGGCATACTCAAATTTTCCCCAGCGCAGGCCGTCGTCCACGTCAGATGCGTCAATCGAGGGAACATCGACTTCATAAACGAGCGGACCGTTGCCGTCGCTGCGCATGATGATATTTCCAGCCGCGTCATACTGCTGTCCTGAGATATACCATTCGGCAAGGCGGCGGTCATCGGGGTCAAACGACTTGATAAACTGAGGTATCGCGCAGACACCGCCCCACGGACGGGCCGTGAAACCGTAGGTGGCCTGACTCTCGGGTGCGAGGGTGTAGAGATGGAAGTCAAAAGCGTTCCAGTCGGTCACATATATCTCGTCAAACGGAAGGGCAAAGATAATTTCCTTGGAGTTTTCATTGGCCGTGACAAACGGGGCGTTTACATCGTCCTCAAGACCGTAGTCGCCGGTGTTTTCGGCATGGGTGATGACAGCGTTGCAGTGGGTGACACATTCGTTCCACATCGCTTTCCCGGCCCAGACCTCGGCGTTGAGATACATTTTGGCCAGCAGGGTGTGCGCGGCCCATTTGTTGAACCGGCCATAGTAGTATCCGCGTGCGTCGTCTGAGAGATTGTCAATGTTGTCGGTCACCTCCCTGATGATGAAGTCAAACACCTCTTTGCGGGTCGACTGCTCGGGGAGGTCGACATTCTTGAAGTCAGTTATGACAGGCACGTTGCCATAGAGATCGACGAGAACATAGTAGTAGGATGCGCGGAGTACTTTCAGCTCCGAAATCAATCGCTCGCGAGCCTCTCCTTCGACAGCGATTACGTTGTCTTCGATCTGAGACAGCACGCGGTTACAGGCGGTTATGCCTTCAAATGTGCGCTCCCATCCGTTAAGCACACCTTCGTCCTCGGTTGTCCAAGTGTGTTGATGCCAGCGTTTATAGATATATCCGTCGACCCACCCGATTCCGAGACGGGCCGGAATCACGTCTTGGTCGGCACAGAGTTCCTGTGACCTCACGACACCCTGCCACAGCAGCATGGTCTGTCTCCAAGGTATATAGGCGGCGTTTACGACATAGCTGATGTCAGCTTCGGTTTTGGGTTGGTATTGGGTCGAGACTACCTGTCCGTAGCTCTCGTCCTTGAGGTCGGTACACGATGATACCGTGGCGGCAAGCATTCCCGCGATGCCTATTATGTTGATTATATTGCGATATTTCATGATTGTGATCTTGTTTAGGTGGTATTAGAAACTTACGTTGATGCCGAATGTGAACGAGCGCACCTGAGGATAGCGGTCGCGGGTGTCATAACCGGGAGTGAGGCCATCGGTCGATACTTCCGGGTCGATGCCTTTGTACTTGGTGAATGTAAAGGCGTTGAGAACCGACCCGTAGAGTCGCAGCGACTGGATGTAGCGGCCGAGGTTGCCGAATGTGTAACCGAGCGTGATATTGTCGATTTTCCAGTAGTCGCCGTCTTCCACATAGTAGCTGTTGAACTCAGGCTCGACCTCCTTGCTGAGAGTGGTTTTGCCGAAAACAGGGTCAAAAGCGCTGCTGAGACGGTTTTCCACGCGGCTGTTCTTGGTGTTCTCGTAGTTCATGCGGGCACCGTTGATGACTTGGAACCCGAATGCGCCACGCATCGTCACGTTGAGGTCCCACCGGCGGTAACGCAGCGTGTTGTTCCACCCGGCATACCATTTGGGAAGGCCGTTTCCGATGACATGTTTGTCCTCGGGAGCATGGGTGAAGTCCTTGTAGTTGACAAGTTCACCGTTGCGGTCTTCATAAATCCATCGGCCCTCGTCATCGACATCAACGACCTTGAATCCATAGAAGTTGCCGATGCTTTCACCCACCTGTACACGGTGGGACGGTGCGACCTGACCCGAGTATTCCACCGAGCCGGTGTCAAAGAAGTCATATTCAGTCTTGAACACACTGCCGTCAAGGCTTTTGAGCTTGTTGGAGTTGACCGAGAAACTTGCCGATGTGGTCCATTCAAAATCTTTTATCTGAACGGGAATCACGTTGACGAGCACTTCGAGACCGCGGTTTTCCATCGTGCCGCCGTTGGCGGTGGTGATATTGTAGAGGTTGGGAGGAGTGGGTACCGAGTAGTCATAGATGAGGCCGTCGACGCGGCGGTTGTAGAAATCAATAGAGCCATAGAGGCGGTTGTTCCACGACGAGAAGTCGAGACCCACGTTGAACTCTTTCTTTTCTTCCCATTTCAGGTCGGGGTTGGGGTTTGACGCGGGGACAACAGTCTGAATCCAAGAACCGTTGAGATAGGCATAGGACCCGTATTTCAGCATAGCGACACCCTTGAACGCGGCGGCGGGTTGCGAGCCGGTCACACCGTAGCCCACACGGAGTTTCAGATCGTCGAAGATGTTCTGATTTTTCATAAACTGTTCCTGAGTGATGCGCCATCCGGCCGAAATTGACGGGAACAGACCCCAAGCGTTGTCAGTGCCCCACAACTGGCTTGCCCCTTCGTAACGCAGCGAGGCCATGAGCAGGTAGCGGTTGTCATAGGAATAGGTGGCACGCCCGAAGAAACCGATGAGGTTGGTAGTCACTTTGGATGTCCCGACATTGGCTTTGCCGTCTTTAAGCGCCGAGCCTATGCCGATGTTGTGCCATCCGCCGAAATAGTTGTCCTGAAAACCGTAGTTGTCGACCCAGATTTGTTCATAGTCGTTTTCGTTGTAGCTGTATCCGGCAAGAATAGTGAATTTGTTACGCTTTATGTTGAGGTCATACTGAGCGGTTATCTCAAGCAGTTTCTCGATGCTGATTGAAGAACCGACCGAGGACCATCCGTTGAGTCCGTCGCGCTTGGCCGAGATATGTTCGAGCGTTTCGCTGTAGCCGCGGTTCATGTTTGTGCGGTTGTAGGAATAGCTGCCCTGAATTGTCAGGTCTTTGACGGGGTTGTAAGTGATTGCCGCGTTGTAGCGCAGTTGCGTGTTTTTTACGTTGCCGTCACACTCGGTCAGAAGGGCGACAGGGTTCTCATATTCAAACTTGCTGGTGTTCTCATACCAGCTTCCGTCCTCGTTGCGCACAGGCTCGGTCGGGTTGCGGCGTGTGGCCGAGCTGTAGGCCCATCCGCGGAAACTGCCGCCGTTGACGGTTGACTCGCGCCAGTCGCTGCGTCCGAGAAGTCCGAAACGGATTTTGACCTTGTTGTCAAACATACGCTGGGTAATCTCGATGCGACCGCGGAAGGTCTCAAAGTTGGAACGTAACATGATGCCTTGGCGCGAGGCATAGTTGACATTGGCGATGTAGCTCGACCGGCGAGTGCCTCCCTGAAGCGAGAGGTTGTGTACATGGCTGACCGGGGTGCGGGTGATTTCGTCAACCCAGTCGGTGTCATATCCGTAATCATAGTCGGGGTAGTGCTTGGCAAATTCGGCGGCCGTGAGCATGTCGTTTTTCTTGGATATATGGGAGGTGCTGATGTAGCCGCTGTAATCCAGTTTCAACGTCTCGACTGTGCTCGCCTGTTTTGTTGTGATAAGGATAACGCCGTTGGTGCCGCGCGTGCCGTATATGGCGGCTGCCGAGCCGTCTTTCAGCACGTCGATACTCTCGACATCCTCGGGAGCAACGGTGTTGAAATCGCCCGGAATACCGTCGATGAGGATGAGGGGTGCCGTGTTGGCTCCGCCGATAGTGTTGGTTCCGCGCATGCGGATTTGTGTGTTTCCTGTCGGGTCGCCCGAGGGATTGGTGATGGCAAGGCCGGCGACTTTGCCCTGAATGAGCTGCCCGACATCTTTTACCGCGCCTTTTACAAAATTCTCTGATTTCACGCTTGCCACCGAGCTTGTCACGTCACCTTTGCGTTGCGTGCCGTAGCCGATGACGACGATTTCGTCAAGAACCTGAACGTCAACAGTGAGTTTGACTTCCATTGACGGTTCGGCTTTATGTTCTTGTGTGACATAGCCGATGTAGCTGAAGACGAGGGTTTCGTTTAAATCGGGGACTGTCAGGGTAAAATAACCGTCGATGTCAGTAGAAGTCCCTGTCGTGGGGGATGATTTCACAACGACCGAGGCTCCGATTATAGGGTCGCCTGTAGGCGATTCCACAACCCGTCCTCTGATCTGTTGCTGGGAATATGCCGCCAAGGTCATACCCAGCATGAACAAAATGTTAAAAATTTTTTTCATGGTCAAAATTGTGTGATAATGTGAATATCCGCAAAATTAGAGGTTGCGCGTGTCACACTGTCACCAACCATGTTGATAAAAATAGCACTGATGTTGAATCATAAAAAAATTAACATTTTGAACACAAGTTCAAAATGTTAATTTTGGAGAGGATAAAAGGTTGTGTTGCAGTGTATTGTGTCGTTTCTGTTCTTTGGCTTTTGTGGCCGATGGCGGTGTCACTGCCGGTAGGCGGTGGTTTCGGACCAGCCTCCACCGAGCGATTTGTAGAGGGTGATGAGGGCGAGGTATTCGTCGCGAAGGGCGTTGCTGACGCCTATCTGCGCGTCAAAGTAGCGTCGCTGCGCGTCAAGAACGTCGATGTAGTTGAGCGTTCCGGCGCGATACTGGATGTCGGCCAGTTCCACATATTTCCCCGCTGCATCCCGAAGGTCGATTTTCAATGCCGTGGCCTCGTGAACGCTGCGGTAGGTTGTAATCGCGTTGCTGACCTCGGTGAAGGCTTGGAGGACGGTCTGCTCATAGGTGTAGCGGGCCTGCTCGTAGGCGGCTATCGATGCCTTGTATTTTTTCTTTTTGCGTCCGAAGTCAAGGATGGTCCCGGTTATGGTCCCGATGGCGTAGGTAAACGGTGATTTGAAGAATGACGGCAGTTCGTCATTCTCCCATCCTGCTGTAAAACCGATGCGCAGGTTGGGAAAGCGGTTGGCATAGGTGAGGCCGACGTTGCTCATTGCCGAGGCGAGGCGTTGCTCGGCGGCGCGGAGGTCGGGGCGGCGTTCAAGCAGTTGTGACGGCACGCCGACGGGGAGCGACTCGGGGAGAGTGACGTTGAGCAGCAGTTTTCCGCGTTCAAGATATTCGCGCGGATATTCCCCCATCAGCAGCGTGATGGCGTTTCGGGCGAGGGTAATCTGGCGTTCAAGGTTGGGGACGAGTGATGCTGTCGACGAGTATTCCACCTTGGCCTGCTGGTAGACGGTCTCGGATGTCAGTCCGCCCTCGAAACGGATGCGGGCCTGTTCGAGAGCCTCGCTGCGTGTGACGAGTGTCTGTCTGACGATGGCAAGCTCGTTGTCGAGTGCGAGAAGACGGAAATAGGCTCCTGCGACTTCGGCGATAAGGGTCATCCTCATGGCGCGCAGGTCTTCGACCGAGGCGAGATAGTTGGCCGCGCTCTGTCGACGTGCCCATGTCATCGCGCCCCACAGGTTTATCTCCCAGTTGAGCGAGAATTTGAGGTCATATTCCGGGTCCTTGGACACTCCGTGTCCCCCGTAATTGTTGGTCTCGTAGCTGGTGCCTACGAGGCCGCCGATGTCAGGGAGCATGTTGACTTTCTCAATGCCGTACATCTGTCTCAGCTCCTCGACGCGCGCGGCTGCCTTGAGGATGTCGCGGTTGTTTTCGAGGGTGTGGCTGATGATGTGGTAGAGGGTCGAGTCGGCATAGAAACTCCACCAGTCCATGTCGGCGATAGTGGCTGAGTCGGTCGGTTCGCCCGGCTGGTAGGCCGACGGCATATCTACATCAGGCGTGGCAAGGTTGCGCGTTCCCGAGCATGCGGTCAGCAGCAGGATGGCTGATATTGTGGCAAATATATGTTTCATTTTTTCTTTCCGGTCAGTTTTTCAATCATTACAAAAAAGAATGGCACGAAGATAATGCCTACGGTGATGGCGACGAGCATTCCGAAGAACACGCCGGTGCCGATGTCGCGTCGTGCCGCCGAGCCGGGACCCGATGCGATGAGCAGCGGAATGAGTCCGAGCATGAATGCGAGCGAGGTCATCACGATGGGGCGGAATCTCAACCGGGCGGCTGTCAGCGCGGCGTGAACCGCGTCGACTCCCTTGTCGACCTCCTCCTTGGCAAACTCGACGATGAGGATGGCGTTTTTAGCCACGAGGCCCACGAGCATCACGAGTCCTATCTGGAAGTAGATATTGTTTTCAAGTCCGCATAGCCATATTCCGAGATATGCGCCCACTCCCGCTACCGGCAGCGACAGGATGACGGCCAAGGGGACGGTCCAGCTCTCATACTGGGCGGCGAGGAACAGGAACACAAAGAGAAACGCAAGTCCGAGAACCATAGCGGTGTTGCCGGTCTCGTGTTTCTGCTGATAGGAGAGGCCGCTCCATTCCACTCCGATGTTCTCGGGGAGGCGTGTCCTCACGATTTCCTCAAGCTGGTCCATAGCCTGTCCGGTGCTGTAGCCGTGGGCGGCCTCGCCCGATACCGTGGCGGCATTGAACATGTTGAACCTCGATATGGTGCCCGGCCCGGTCGTGTAGCGCGAGGTGCCGAGGGCCGAAATCGGAATCATCGTGTTGCCCGCCCCGCGCACAAAGAACAGATTGAGGTTGTCGCGGCTGGAGCGGTAGGGGGCCTCGGCCTGAATATAGACGCGGTAGATGCGGTTGAACATGTTGAAGTCGTTGACATAAATCGACCCGGTAAAGGCTTTCATGGTCGAAAAGATGTCGCTGACGGGGATTCCCTGCATCTTGGCCCGGTCGCGGTCAACGTCAAAATAGAGTTGAGGGATGTCGGCCTGCATCGAGGTTGACAGTCCGGCGACGGCCGGTGCCGACGCGGCATATTTTTTCAGCGTGTCGACCGCCTGCTGAAGGTCGGTATAGGTCGCGTCGCCGCGGGCTTCGAGAACCATCTCAAATCCGCCCGAAGTTCCCAGACCCGGGATAATCGACGGGGTGAAGATATAGACGTTGCTCTCGGGGTAGGTGGCGAGATGGGTGCGCACTCGGTCGCGTATCTCGTTGATGTCCTGTGTCTCGCGCTCGTTCCACGGTTTGAGGATTACGGTCAGTTGCGCGTGGGCCGGATTGGTGCCAACTCGCGGCGACGAGCCGGTGACGTTCAGCACATATTCCACGTCGGGGTCTTCGGTCAGGTAGGCCATGGCCCGCTCCGTAACCTCGCGGCTGCGCTCGATGGTGGCACCCTCGGGAAGTTCAAGCTCTACGGTGAAATATCCTTGGTCTTCCTGCGACATGAAGCTGCGCGGCATCAGCGAGTTCATCAGCCATATAAAGACGAGGGCCAGTCCGAAGGCGGCATACATGCGGCGCGGATGGGAGATGGCGCGCTGTATCGAGCGGCCGTAGAAACGGTTGCCGCGTCCGAGCCACATGTTGATGAGGCGGAACACGCGCGCTTTCTTGCGTCCCGAGGCGGGTTTCAGAATCTTGGCACACATCACCGGCGACAGTGTAAGCGCGACGATGGTGGAGATGATGACCGACACGGCGATTGTAATCGTGAACTGCCGGTAGAGCTGCCCCGTGATGCCCGGGAGAAAGCTCACCGGGACAAAGACGGCACACAGCACGAGCGACATCGCTATCAGCGCGCTCCCGAGGTTGCTCATGGCGCGGGCCGTGGCCTCGTAGGGCGACACATGCTCGGTGTTCATGATGCGGTCCACGTTCTCGACCACGACGATGGCGTCGTCGACCACGATGCCGATGGCGAGGATGAGACCCAAGAGTGTCAGCATATTGAGCGAGAACCCGAAAATGAGCATGATACCGAATGTCCCGACAAGCGAGATGGGCACGGCGATCACCGGAATCAGTGTCGACCGCCAGTTTTGCAGTGACAGGAACACCACGAGGATGACGAGCACGAGTGCTTCGAAGAAGGTGCGGTAGACATGGTGGATTGACTCCGAGATATAAGTCGTCATGTCAAACGGGATGTCGTAGGAGATTCCCTCGGGAAAATTCTTGGAAATCGTCTCCATCTCTTTCTTGACAGCCTCGGCCACCTCCATCGCGTTGGAGCCGGGGAGCATGTTGATGTTGAGCACGGCGGCGTTTCCGCCGTTGATGCCGCTTTCGGTCGAGTAGCTCGACGCTTCGAGCGACACCCGCGCCACATCTTTCAGGCGGATGAGCGACCCGTTGGCTCCTGCGCGTATCACGATGTCCTCAAACTCGGCTACCGACGACAGTCGGCCCCGCGCGATGATGGGCATGGTGATGTCGATGTCGGTTGCCGGGGCCTGTCCAAGCGCGCCTGCCGCGCTCTCGCGGTTCTGGTCTTTCAGCGCGTCCTGAATATCCTTGACGGTCAGTCCGAGGTCGGCGAGCTTGTCGGGGGCGACCCATATCTGCATGGCATAGTACCGTCCTCCGACGTTGCTGATGCTTCCCACTCCGGGGATGCGCCGCAGCGGGTCGAGGATGTTGAGCGTGGTATAGTTGCTCAGATAGATTTCGTCAAATTTCGGGTCGTCAGATTGTATCGTTATCGTCATCAACCGGCTCGCGGTCTCCTTTGACACCGAGATGCCGTTTTGCACCACCTCGGCAGGGAGGCGCGCCTCGGCTTTCTTGACGCGGTTCTGAATGTCGACGGCGGCAAGCTCGGGGTCGGTGTCGATGTCAAATGTCACGAGCGCGGTGAATCCTCCCGAGTTGGAGCTTGATGATGACATGTAAATCATACCCGGTGTGCCGTTCAGCTCCTGCTCGATGGGGGTGGCGACAGCCTGTGTGACCGTCTGCGCGTCGGCTCCGGGGTAGGAGGCGGTGATTTTGACCACCGGCGGCACAATCTGCGGGTACTGGTCGACCGGCAGCAGTGTCAGGCCGATTACACCGACAATGAAAATCACAATCGAGATTACGATCGAGAATACCGGGTGTTCAAGGAAAAAGTTGCGTTTCATCGGCTCACTCCTCCTTTCCTTCTGTTTCGTTACCGGGTCTCACGGCCGCTACGGGGTTGACCTTCATTCCGTGGGTCAGTTTGTGGTATCCTTCGACAACTATGTACTCACCCTTGGCAAGGCCGCGCTCCACGATGGTTGAATTTCCTATCTCGGGCCCGGTTTCGATAAATCGTTTCTCGACGATGCTGTCAGGGCGCACGACATAGATATATGTTCCTCCTTTCTCGATTACAAGTGCTTTGTCAGGCACCTCGACGGCCTGTTCCCTCACGTCGAGCAGCACCTTTACCTTGGTGAACTCGCCCGGGAGCAGCGCGTGGTCGGGGTTAGGCATCTCGGCACGCACCGAGAATGTTCCCGTCTTGGAGTCAACCTGAGGATCGGCGAAATCCACAAGCCCGCGGTGGGGGTAGACTGACCCGTCGGCAAGCGTGATGGTGACGTAGGCGTTGGTCTTGTGGGTCGAATCCTGCCCGCCGAGGTTCACGTTGCGGTCTTTACTGCGCAGATAGTCGAGCGCGGTCATGGAGAAATCAACCCTGACGGTGTCGCTCTTTACGACAGTGGCGAGAAGCGATTTCCCTCCCGAAGGGCCGACGAGTGTCCCGATGTCGGCCGAGCGTTCCGAGATATATCCCGAGATGGGGGAGGTCACGCGGGTGTAGCCGAGCGTCAGCTGCGCCTGTGTCAGGTCAGCCTCACACACGACCACCTCGGCCTTTGCGGTCTCGTAGGCGGCTGTCGCGTTGTCGAGGTCGAGCTGGGATGCCGCGTTCTGCTCATAGAGGGGCTTGATGCGGGCAAGGTCGCGCTCGGCTTTCAGGGCTTGGGCGCGCGCCTTGTTCAAGTTGGCGCGGGCCTTGTCGACGTGGGCTTTATAGAGTTTCGGGTCGATTACAAAGAGCGTCTGTCCCTTCTCGATATAGGAACCCTCCTTGAAAAGCATGCTTTCAAGATACCCCTCGACGCGGGCGCGTACCTCGACAAACTGCTGGGCGCGGATGCGCCCCACATATTCGCCGTAGATGTTGACATTCTCAGTCTCTACCGCCTCCACCTCGACAGTCGGCAGAACCGCCGGCTGAGGCTTGGGGCGCAGGATAAAATAAAGGGCGGCCGCCGCGACTGCGATGGCGGCGACAACTATTATCCATGTCTTTTTGCTGTGGGGAGTCTTGCCCTTGATAGTGCTGTATGTACCTGACACTTTGGCTCCTAAAGACTTGCTGTAATGCCTGACATTCATGACTTGATATTATTGCGTGATGAAATTGAACCTATGAATATAAAATGACAACGCCAGCGCGCTATAAATTGTTTTGCAAAGGTACAATATATCAGCAACTCATCAAAGCAAGTGTAAACCAACGGCATGAATCTGACAACAGACAGCCTCTTCCCCGCGCTACGGGTCAGTCATCAAGTTTCCACATATTTTTGGTCCTCCACCGGTTGTCCTTGACCCATCTGTCAAGGGACTCTTGGTCGGCCCACAGCCATCCGACTCCGCGCATTGATCCGGGTACCGACGGGCGGGTCTTCGCTTTGGAAAAATGCACGATATGGCTCCCAAGACTGTCGGCCGGAATGTCGAGGGCGATGAGCGTGTCGCGGTTCACAATCTTGAAATTGTAGCGGTGAAAGTCATACTGTCCGTAGTTGGTTCCCGACCAGTCGTAGACCTCACACACGATGGTGTCCCCTTTGACAGTCGTGAGACCGTAGTCGAGGTTGATACATTTTCCCCGCTCCACCGAGGCATACTTATTCGGTTTGGAGTGAGAAGAGAAAAACAAGGGTATAAGTATAGGCACTCCGGAAAACCCGACACCGAGACTAAAGACTGAGGATCCGCCGAGGTCGCTTGTCTCGCCTACCTTGAAGGTGCCCACGGCGACATCGTTATACTTGTTGAAATACAGTATCGAAAACTCTTGGCAGGTATCGGCGGCATTGGTATAATAGCCGTCGGTCCTGACATAATCGGCGATGCTCCACCCGTCGTTGGGGTACAGAATCGTGCATTCGCTCGGGTCAAAGTTCATCGGGTTCACCTTGGCAGTGTGACATCCCGTCACCGCCGTCAACCCCGCCGCCACAATTGCATAAAGCAGTCTTTTCATAAAAATACAAGTAGATTAGAAGTCATATCTGATTCCCACATAAATACCGTGTTGTAGTTTCCTGTGAAAACGTCCGGTTACCGGGTCATATTGCCGGTAGGTATCGAGTGAACTCAGGCAATACCCTATCTGTATAGGAAACAGAATGGGTAATGTCATCAACATCACGCCCGCTTTCATCATAAATGATACCGGTATAGTCCTGTAGGGATGGCATATCTGTGAATTGCCGATTTCCGGAGCAAGGGCGGTGAAGGGGACATGGAGCATCACTCCCACTTCGGCGGTCGGGGTAACCATTATCCAGCTGTTTTGCAGTGCATAATCAGTCCAAAACGCAACCGACGGAGCGATGTAGGGCATAACCTTATTTTTGTGCTTTGTGCAGTAATCATAGTCAAAACGATAATTTACAATTCCTGCCGAGCCTCCGATGCCAACCCAGTTGTTGAGCGGATGGAAATAAGACCCGCCAATCATTATCGTAACGCTGTCCCGGTTCCCGAAAAGAAATGTCCCGCTCAAGCTCGCCGTAAACCGCCGTTTTTCATCGGGTATTCTCCATCGATACTTTTCCGAAATCGCACCCTCAGCCACGGAGTCAACCATCATGTCGATCCCCGCCTCCCGGGCCGAGACCGCCGTGGTTAGCAATAAAAACATCCATATAATAATCGCCCGCAGCATAATGAATTATTCGTTTTTCGCAAAGATAGTGAAACTTTTCATGAAATAGCAATAGTTTGTTAATAAAAGTGAGCGCGATTGCAATTTTCTTGAAAATCTGTAGAAATTACACGGATTTGTAATTCCGTGATAGAGGGTGTTGCAAAACAGAGTTTTGCCCCGAGTAATATTTAATCCGCAAGGATTATTCTTTGAATAGCCGGGGGTTGCGGTTTCGCAACCCCCGGAAACATGTCATCTAATTAAATAAAATCTGTAAAGATTTTTCAATAACGTCGCATCCTGAAAAATCTTTACAGATTTTATTTGTAATTCGTTAACCAACCGTAGGTTGCGCAAGGCAACCTACGGCTATTCAAGGACGCAATCTTGTCAGATTGCTATTGCGCCACATTAAGCCTCTGCTTTCCGACACCGATTCCGCCGCAATATCTACCTCAAAATGTAGGCTTGTCGGCTAAACATTTCGATACAATTATCGAGTTTTGCAACACCCTCTATCTTGAATAGTGGGGTGAAACACTGCGGCATCGCCGCCGGTAGCGCGGTGTAGCCCCATAGCATATCCCAATGCCACTAACTTAACGCTATAGTCAGCGGCAGAGCCGCCGATTACGCGGCATGGCCGCGTGTCAACGTTAGCCACATGCAACCGCGCCTTTAGGTGCGGGCAGCGTGTGGTCAATAGCGCAAATCTGATTATACGGCGGCATAGCTGCCGGTCTTGACGGGGAATGACCGGCTACGATGCAGCCGATTCGGGACAGAAAACGTAGAAAACCCACGCTGCGCGCACCTAAAGGCGCGCTTGCATGGGCCTAACGTTAAGGCGCGGCTACACCGCGCAATCGGCGGCGATGCCGCACCTGTTAGCGACGTTGTGACCCACAGAGGGTGTGGTGACCGATTTATCCATGCAATTATACCGTTAAGTCAGTGACATTGTAGCATATCCCGGCGACACGATGGGAAAACAAGCATCCCGACGGGATGCACCCTCGCTTATCCCCATGTGCCCCACATGGGGTAGGGGTAGGGGCACCACACCCGAGACCTTAATGAGGGTGTTGCAAAACTGGGTTTTGCCCCGAGTAATATTTAATCCGTAAGGATTATTCTTTGAATAGCCGGGGG
>CAMWRO010000025.1 GCA_947176615.1 uncultured Porphyromonadaceae bacterium | reverse complement strand
GCTAGCGTTCATCCTGAGCCAGGATCAAACTCTTCGTTGTTGTTTATATCTTTTTTCTTTTTTTCTTGTTTCAAAAAAAAGCAAAGACACAAACCGTTTTGTTCCGTTTTGTTGTTCTGCTTTCACAGGCTGCCTTGCGGTAGCCCCCGAAGCGGCTCGGACTCACTGCCGTAATTTATTGTGACCTTAGGAATTGACTCGGATATCATTTTCATGACTCTTGTACTACTTCCATTGTTCTCTATTGTAATTCTTTCAATGTGCTCGCGCTTTTTTTTCAAGCCCCCTTGCGCCGTATTGGCGAAAGGTTTTGCAAAGTTAGCGACTTTCTGCGAATCTGCCAAATTTTTCTTAAAAAAAATCTTTCGGCTTTCTCGCCCCGCGGCCTCCGCCGTGGCTTGTTTCTCAAAAGCGAGTGCAAAGGTAGGCGGTTTTTCCTTACCCTCCAAATATTTCTGACATGTTTAACTGTTATTTAACACTCACCCCGTGAACACTCAATTCAATTTAACCCTTATTCACAGTTTTAACCCTGCCGAGCTCAAGCTCGGCGCCTGAACAAACACAGTAGACTGAGAGGGATTTTTATGCGGATTCATGAAAAAATCCCGGCCTTGCGTTGCAAAGCCGGGATTTTATAAGGATGTTCTTTCAGTATAAGTAGATGTTCAAATTAAAACGATAATCTGTTTACAGTAGATGTTCAGCGGTTGACACGATAGGGAGCGGAGCCGTCACGAAGGAAATCGACTACCTGACGGGCAGCTGCGATTCCGGCGTTAATGTTGGCCTCGGCAGTCTGCGCGCCCATTTTTTTAGGTGTAAAGAAAACACGTCCGGGGAAACGTTCCTCAAATTCCTTGGCACGCTCGGGGGCGATGTCGGCGACATATTTGAGGTCGGGACGCTCGTCAAGCGCCTTCATCAGTCCGGGCTCGTCAATCACTTCCTTACGCGCGGTATTAATAAGAACGCCGCCCTTGGGCATGAGCATGACGAGGTCATACCCGACTGAGTTGCGAGTCTCGGGGGTCGCCGGGATGTGGAGCGAGACATAGCGGTTGTCGCGATAGAGGTCCTGAACGGAGTGAACGGGCGTCACACCGGCTTCTTCCATGACATTGTCGGGACAGTAAGGGTCAAGAGCCGAAACGTTCATCTCAAACCCGCGGGCGATGCGGGCGACATTGCGTCCGACCTGCCCGAAGGCATGGATACCGAGAGTTTTCCCTTTAAGCTCAGAACCGGAAGTTCCGTTATAAAGATTGCGGGCCATCATGACGGCGAGACCGAAAACGAGTTCGGCGACCGCATTGGAGTTCTGGCCGGGAGTATTCTCGACACACACACCGCGGGCGGTGGCGGCATCAAGGTCGACATTATCATATCCGGCACCGGCACGCACGACCACTTTGAGCTGACGGGCGGCGTCAAGCACCTCGGCATCGACCTTGTCAGAACGAATGATGAGCGCGTCGGCATCGGCAACAGCGTCGAGCAACTGCTTGCGGTCAGTATATTTCTCAAGAAGTTCAAGCGTGGCGCCTGCATTCTCGACCACTTCACGGATACCGTCGACGGCGACTGCCGCAAACGGTTTTTCAGTAGCTACAAGAACTTTCATATCAATGAGCTTTTTCAAAGTCGTTCATAGCCTGCACGAGCACTTCGACGCTCTCCATCGGGAGGGCGTTGTAGAGTGACGCGCGGAAACCGCCGACGGAGCGGTGTCCCTTGATGCCAACGATGCCACGAGCGCCACAGAAGTCAACAAACTCTTTTTCCAGTTCCTTGAACTCGGGGGTCATCACGAAGCACACGTTCATAATCGAGCGCGAGGCGGGATCGGTAACCGTTCCTTCAAACATCTTGCTCTCGTCAATAGCCTTGTAGAGAACGGCAGCCTTGGCGAGGTCATGCTTTTCAAGCTCGGCCACACCGCCCTGTTCCTTATAATAGCGCAGGGTCATGAGCGCGGAATAAATCGGGAGCACGGGGGGAGTGTTGAACATCGAGCCTTTCTTGATGTGGGTGCGGTAATCAAGCATGGTGGGAATCGCACGATCCACCTTGCCGAGAGCGTCTTCCTTGACGATGACAAGCGTCACGCCGGCGGGAGCGAGATTTTTCTGAGCTCCGGCATAGATTATGTCATATTTGGACACATCGACGGGGCGCGAGAAAATATCGCTTGACATGTCGGCTACCAGAGGCACGTTCACGTCGGGATCCTCGCGCAGCTCGGTTCCGTAGATTGTATTGTTGGTTGTGATGTGGAAATAGTCCACGTCATCGGGAACGGCGTATCCTTTGGGATAATAGGAGAAATTGGTGTCCTTGGAAGAAGCAGGGACGACCACGTCGCCAAAGAGGCGGGCCTCCTTGATGGCGTTTACAGCCCATGTGCCGGTTTCAAGATATGCGGCACGGGTGCGGAGAAGGTTGTAGGGTACCATGCAGAACTGCATACTTGCTCCGCCGCCGAGGAACAGGACGTGATAACCGTCGGGGACATTCAGCAGTTCCTTGACAAGTTGTTGCGCCTCATCCATAACGGCCACAAATTCCTTGCCACGATGTGACACTTCAAGGATTGACAAGCCGGTATCGGCAAAGTTGATGATGGCATCGGCCGTGTTCTTGATGGTATACTGGCTCAAGATAGACGGTCCGGCATAAAAATTATGCTTCTTAATAACTCTTTATATTTAATTAATGAGTGGTTTCGATTATTCTTTCCCGCAAATATAATCATTTTTTCCATCCCAACGCCTATTAATGCAGAAAATTTAGATTCATGCATCGGTCAGGAGGCATGAATGGTGTTTAATTTTGTCAAAAGGGGCAAAATAGGCATGAATGCCGCCGAATTTTGTTATTTTTGCAGATTAAAAGCATTTATTATGGACGAAATCACTCCCAAGGGTGCGGAAAAACGCACCGTCCTCGATTATAACGACATAGTCAAGATGGCTCCGTTCCTTGAAGGGAAGCCGAATCTTGTCAACCGCATATTCCGGTGGCTTTCAATCGACAAGGTCAACCGGATACATGACCATAACTTTGACACTCCCGGCCCCGGGTTCTGCCGTGGTCTTCTGAACGACCTCGACATAAAGCTCAGAATTGACAACGAGGAGATTCTTGACAATCTGCCCGAAGGGCCGTTTATCACCGTTTCCAACCATCCGTTTGGCGCACTCGACGGCATCACGCTCATCGACATCATAGGGTCACGCCGCCCCGAGTTCAAAGTAATGGTCAACATGATTTTGAACTATATTGTGGCGATGCGCCCCAATTTCATCGCCGTCGACGCGCTTGCGAGCGACGACCCGGCCAAAAAGGCGGTATCGATGAAGGGTATCAAG
Organism: uncultured Porphyromonadaceae bacterium; assembly: GCA_947176615.1. Taxonomy (GTDB): domain Bacteria; phylum Bacteroidota; class Bacteroidia; order Bacteroidales; family Muribaculaceae; genus Duncaniella. The sequence goes on along the minus strand of CAMWRO010000025.1, from coordinate 14,509 downwards.
GAGGCCATAATGCAGGTGAGGCGCGGCAAGCCTATCGGATTTTTCCCGGCAGGCGCGGTGTCAAAGCTCAACAGCCGCCTGCAGATTGAAGACCGCGAGTGGCAGCCGTCGATAATCCGCCTCATCCAGCAGCTCAAAGTGCCGGTGATACCGATTTTCTTCCACGGGAGCAACAGCGCGTGGTTCAACATTCTCGGTGTAATAAGCTGGCAGCTGCGCACGCTGCGACTCCCGGCCGAAGTTTTCCGCCGCAAGGGCGACACCCTGCATGTGTCGATAGGCAATCCCATTTCCGTTGACGAGCAGCTGGCCCACTGCGGCTCGGTGGAGGAATTCGGGAAATTTTTGAAGGACAAGACTTACGAGATGAGAAAATGGAAATAAACATTCAGGAACTTCCCGAGGATGTAATCAAGGCCAAGCAGCGTTTTGGAATCGTGGGGAACGCCCCCGCCCTGCTGGCGGCTGTGTCACGCGCTATACGCGTGGCCCCCATAGACCTGTCGGTCCTCATCACGGGAGAGAGCGGTACAGGCAAGGAGTTTTTCCCACAGATAATACATAATTTCTCCCATCGCAAACATTCAAAATATATCGCCGTCAACTGCGGCGCAATCCCCGAGGGAACGATTGACTCGGAACTTTTCGGGCACGAGAAGGGCGCCTTCACCGGAGCCGTATCGTCGCGCAAGGGATATTTTGAAGAAGCCGACGGGGGCACAATCTTCCTTGACGAGGTCGCCGAGCTGCCGCTGACGACACAGGCCCGCCTGCTGCGAGTGCTTGAAAGCGGCGAGTTTATCAAGGTGGGGTCATCGACCGTCCAGAAATCCAACGTGCGCATCGTCGCCGCGACCAATGTCGACATGGCCGAAGCTGTCGCCGAGGGCCGTTTCCGCGAAGACCTTTACTACCGTCTGTCGACCGTCTCAATCACCGTGCCCCCGCTGCGCGAAAGGGGGAACGACATCGTGCTGCTTGCGCGGAAATTTGCCTCAGACTTTGCCGAGCGCTATTCGATGCCCGCCATCGTGCTTGACGATTCGGCGCGGATAAGGCTGCTGCATTACCGCTGGCCCGGCAACGTGCGCCAGTTGAAAAACGTAATCGAACAGGTATCGCTGTTTGACGCCGGAAACCTTGTCGACGCCGAGGCTCTTGAGCCCTACATTCCGGCATCGGCGACCATCTACACCCCGTCGGTGCGCGAAGGTGACAAAATCCATTCCTACGATGCCGAGCGCGAGGTGCTTTTCGGAATGATCCTGCGGATGCAGCAGGAAATCGACTCGCTGCGCCACCGTCTTGACGCGATGTCGTCATCGTCGTCAGGCACACTTCTGCCCCCGCGCCACGACACAATCTTCCATCCGACCGAGGATGTCACCCCGGCCCACCCGCTGCCTGTCAAATTCCAGCCGTTCACATCATCACTGCCGCCTGTGAAGAGCGACAACGACTTTCATGACATGACCGAGGTGCACGACATCACCCCGGCTCAGTCGACAATGACTCTCGAAGACACGGAAAAGGAAACCATCCGCCGGTCGCTGGAACGAAACGGAGGTCGCAGAAAGGCAACGGCCCAAGAACTGAACATCTCGGAACGCACTCTTTACCGAAAAATCAAGGAATACGGTATCGAATAAAGTTATCTGTTTTTCAGCCGCAGAATCCGCGCGCCTGTAATGTTGCGGTTGCGGTGAAGATAATCGGCGAGCGAAAGCGGGTCAATCACGACCTTGCCCTCGCGCGACGAGGCGTGAAGCAGATAGGGCACGCCCTCTTTCATGACAATGAAACCGATGTGGCTCACGTCAAGTCCGGGAACCTTGGTGGTAAACGCAATCACGTCACCGTCGCGCAGTTTTGCCACGACATCCTTTGACAGCAATTTAGATGGCTTGAGATAGGGGAAACGATGACTGCGGTAACCCACCTCGGCACTCTTAATGCGTTCAAACTCGCCGTCATCGGCCAATGCCGGATAATCGTCGCGATGGGCCGACATGTAATCGAGCGTCTTGACCTGATAGGAACAATCGGCAATCCGGTCAGTCACCTCGTCGATGTTTCCGCGATGTGAATTGTCGACAATCCAGTCGCTGATATAGTGCAGACGCGATGAGTAACCGTTGAGAGAGCCTTGCCGATAACGCATGTTTTCAAGATTATAGAGGAAATCACGCCATGACGACCGGCGTTCACCCACAGTGACAGCCATTGCGAGGACTGTTTCGACAAATGTGGTACAATCCATCTGGTCGACATTGACAGTCAGCGCCTCGGGAGTCCCTTCAAGCGTTCCGGCGACATAGGGGGTCCCGACAAATTCCCGGGCAATTGCCCCGACACGCTCCTGTGTGGAACGGGCGTTGATATCCGATGCCTTGACAAGAATGTCGGTGATGCGGGTGGTGTCAGAAGCCTCATTGTGCCATCTTACCTCGCCGGGCATTACCGCAGCAGCCGAAAGTGCCGCCAGACCACATATTATATATAGGAGTAACCGTTTCATAGATTAAATTTTAATATTCTTCGCGAAATTACAAATTTCCCGCGAGACTGCCTAATTGAAATGTTTTCCATCAGAGAACGATTGTCAGATACTATTGTCTCAACACAGGTTTACTTCATATCGGCAGCAGGATGGGTTAATATCGTCTGCAATTTACAACTTTTACAACCAATTACAAAATTTTATAAAAACAAATGTTCAATCCCACACAAATAAATCACAAATTTCGTAACTTAGCAGTCGATTCGTTTAAATTATGAAAAAAATCATACTTACAGCGGCTGCGACCGCGCTATTGGTATCCTGTGGCACAAAACATGACGGAGGTGACGCGATTTATTCGTGTGACGCATTTACCGTCTATGCCGACTCGGTCGTTCAAGGCCCGTTTGTGGCCCGGGCAGTGTCTCCGACTGAAATCACCACCAATTACCGCAGTCCGGAGACTTCGGGTTCCTCCCCGGTGGTCAAATTCCGATTCTCGCTGAATTCCCGCGACAACGAGCTGCCGCAGGGGAAAAGCCACACCGCGCTGATAGGCCCGGCGGCGCCCGGTGACACGGCGGTCTATACATTCGGACAGCTCATCGACGAATATGCCGCCGAGGCCCGCACCGACACGCTGCCGCAAAACACGCGATGGACCGTAAGGGTCGACATGCGCCCGGTTCTTCGCGAGTTTCGCCGCAACGGCAAATATGTCACGGCAGCCGGCGACACCATCTATGCCGATGATTTCAAGGGTGTCTGGATTGCAGGCAGTGTCGAGCCGCTGACTTGGGATTTTGAAAATCTTTATGGCAAGGATGACCGCAAGCTCCATGACCGTGGCGACAGCATCTATGAGGTCACGCTGACTGTAAATCCCCCTGTGCGGCATCAGCCTGACCCGACAGGATGGAAAATCGACGCGCCTGTCAAGGGGTATCCGAGATATGAATCGGGACAGATGCTTGTTGACGCGCTTTACAATATGGCGGTCAGCGATATCGCGTCCAACATCCGCCCCGACTCGACCTATCGCGCCGGAAAAGAATGGGACGGAGTGTGGACACGCGACATTTCCTACTCAATTTATCTGTCGCTTGCAGCTCTCGACCCCGCGACCTCGATGCGCTCGCTGCGGGCCAAGGTCAAGAACGGCCGGATTGTCCAAGACACCGGCACAGGCGGCTCGTGGCCGGTGTCAAGCGACCGCATCGTGTGGGCGATTGCCGCTTGGGAAATCTATGCGGTCACAGGTGACAAAGAATGGCTGAAAGAGGCCTACGACATTATCGCCGCGACTCTGGCCGACGACATGGCGGTGGTCTATGACAGCCGACACAACCTGATGCACGGTGAACAGAGCTACCTCGACTGGCGCGAGCAGACCTATCCCAGATGGATGGAGCCGGCCGACATATACGGCTCGATGTGCCTCGGGACCAACGTGGTATTCGCCCGCGCGTTCTCACTGATGGGCGACATGGCCGAGGAGCTAAATCTTTATGCTGCTGAAGAATACCGCAAACAGGCACGACTGATTGCCTCGGCAATCAACGATAATCTGTGGATTCCGCAGCGCGGATACTATGGCGAATACCTTTATGGAGGCGCCTACCCGATTCTTTCCAACACCACCGACAATCTGGGACAAGCCCTGAGCATTATTTTCAATGTGGCGACTCCCGAAATGGCCTCATCGGTCATCTCGCGCACGCCGGTCGTGACATTCGGAACTCCGTCGGTATATCCGCAGATGGCCGACATAAAACCATACCACAATGACGCAGTGTGGCCGTTTGTACAGGCATTCTGGAATCTCGCGGCCGCACAGGTCAGAAACGACGAGGCCCTGCTTGCCGGACTCGGCGCGATGTGGCGCGCAGCAGCGATGTGGGGCACTGACAAAGAGCTATTTGTGGCATCGACCGGCGACTATCGCGGAACCGCAATCAACAGCGACTCCCAGCTGTGGAGCTGCGCCGGGAGTGCGGCCATGATTCTGCGCGTCTTATGCGGCATGAATTTCACCCCCGCAGGAATTGAATTCCACCCGGTGGTTCCCGCCTCGCTCGACGGCGACAAAAAGATTTCGGGTTTCCGATACCGCGACGCCGTAATCGACATAACCGTTCATGGCACAGGCGACAAGATTGCCGGATTTGCGATTGACGGCACCGACACCACGCAGTACTCCTTCCCTGCCGACATGAAGGGGCATCACTCGGTCGAAATCACTATGGCAAATAATGGATTTGGAGAACAAAAAGTCAATCTGACCGACCAGCAATGGTCTCCCGCAACGCCCATTGTCAACTGGAGCGATAACGGATTAAAAGCCCGCATTTCCAACCACATTCCGGGTATGAGCTATATGGTCTACCTCAACGGCATGTTCCTTGACGAAATACAGGCCGACGAGTATTCCCTCCCCTCCCCCGACAAATTTACGATTGTCGACATCGTCCCTGTGCGTGACCAAGAGTATTCAGGATTCACCATGCGCCCCCATCAAGTAGTCCCCGCCGGCGCCATGACAATAATTCAGGCAACGGCGGCGGCAAAAGGCGGCACGGCATTCATTAAGGACAAGAAAAAAGCCGAGCGTTTTGTCGAGCTTACCACCCGCCGCAACACCTCTCTGAAAATGAAAGTTGAAGTCGAGACCGACGGCGAATATTTCGTCGACGTGCGGTATGCCAACGGTTCCGGCCCCATCAACACCGACAACAAGTGTGCCATCCGCACTCTGACCGTCAATGGCACCCGTGCCGGGGCAATCGTCATGCCTCAGCGCGGAATCGGCGAATGGCTGTCGACCGGATTCTCCAACATGCTTACCGTGACTCTCCACGCGGGAACCAACGACCTTGAGATTTCCTACATCACCCCCGAAAACATCAACATGAACGGCGAGGTCAACACCGCCCTCATCGAGTATGTGAGAATCATCAGGAAATAGCCATTCCCTCATGAAAATGTAATTTTACACCATATATTCCCTCATAAAAATGCAACTTTTCATTCAACATTCCCTCATAAAAATGCAACTTTAACATTTAACCCAATAATTTCCAACAGATTACACCGCATCCTTTGATTTATAAATATTTATTCCTATCTTTGGACTCCAAACATTATAAGATATGCGCAGAAAACTATACCGTCAATTATTAGAATGGAAGGACAGAGACAGCCGCAAGCCACTGATTATATTAGGGGCGCGACAAGTCGGGAAAACTTGGTTAATGCGGGAATTTGGCAAAAACGAATATGAGAATTTCATATATGTAAACTGCGACCATAACAGTCAAGCCGAGGAACTGTTGCGCACTGACTATGACATTCCCCGTATTATCTTAGGACTGAAAGCACTCTCGGGCGAACCGATACACCCCGAAAAGACGCTCATTATATTTGATGAAATACAAGAAATCGAAGGCGGATTACACCTGCTCAAATATTTTGACGAGTCACCGGTGAAATACCACGTCATGGCTGCCGGTTCCATGCTGGGTATCACATTGAATCGTGTCCAATCCTTTCCCGTCGGGAAAGTTGACATGTTTCATCTGTACCCTCTTGATTTTGAAGAGTTTCTGTTAGCCAAAGGTGAAGATTCTTTGGTGGAGGTAATGTATTCCGAAGATTGGACACTTATAAAAGCTATCTCTCTGAAATTTATCACCCTTCTACGTCAGTATTATTTTACAGGCGGAATGCCCGAAGCTGTAGGAGCATTTGTCTCACGGGAAGACCCCGCCGAAGTCCGATACATCCAGCAGAATATAATCGACTCATATAGAAGGGACATTTCAAAACATACCTCAAAAGTTGAATCAATCAGAATCGGGAATGTCTTTGACTCCATCCCGTCACAACTGGCTAAAGAAAATAAAAAATTCATTTACGGACTGATTAAATCGGGTGCACGAGCATCACAGTATGAGGTTTCCATACAATGGCTTATTGATGCCGGTATCGTACACAAAGTTTGCCGTGTGAATAAACCGGGAATGCCTCTGAAATTCTATGAAGACTTAGGCGCATACAAACTTTTTTTATTAGACATCGGCCTGTTGGGATGCCTCGCCGATGTTCCTGCGGTCAAGTTGTTAGTCAGCAGCGAAGCCCTCACCGAGTATAAAGGAGCGATGACTGAACAATATGTTGCCCAGCAACTTATGGCCGGAAATTTCAGACCGTTCTATTGGAGCAAGGAGAACAGCACCGCCGAAATAGACTTTTTAATCCAATCTGAAGACCGTGTAGTCGCGTTGGAGGTAAAAGCCGAAAAGAATGTAAAATCCAAGTCATTGTTACAGTTCGTAACCGATTATCCCGAAATCCGGGGAATCAGATTCTCTATGCTGGATTACCAAAAACAGGATTGGATGACCAATATCCCTCTATACAGCATAAATATTTTGCCATCTTACTTAAAAAAATAATCAATTAACTTACCCCTTTTCCACATCATGAAACGTTTATTATTTCTAACCGCGATTCTCGCTACATTTATCTGCTCTATGGCTACACCGCGCATCAACCGCATCGAGCCTCCTTACTGGTGGACCGGCATGGCTCAGGACACCTTGCAACTGATGGTCTACGGGCCCGGAATCGGTAACGCTGACGTAAAATTCGACTACCCGGGCGTCAGACTGATTGATACCGTCCGCCTTGACAGTCCCAACTACCTCATCCTGTATCTCGACGTGACCCCCGAGGCCCGTCCCGGCACCATTAAACTCGATTTCAACGACGGCAAAGGCAAGTCGCGCCGCGTCGATTACGAATTGAAACAACGCGCCGAAGGGGCGGCCGACAAGGGCGGCTTTGACTCGGGCGATGTTCTCTACCTCATCATGCCCGACCGCTTTGCCAAGGCTGGAGATGCCACCGAGACCGACCGCAACAAGGGATTGCAGTATGTCGTCAAGAATGACCGTGAAGACCCCAACGCGCGCCACGGAGGCGACATTGCCGGCATGAAAAAGCATCTTGACTATATCGATTCCCTCGGCGTGACTGCCGTGTGGGTCAACCCTGTTCTGACCAACGATATGCCCGGCGGAGCGTATCACGGATATGCCACTACCGATTACTACTCAATCGACCCCCGTTTCGGCACCAACGAGGAGTGGAACGGTTTTGTCGCCGATGCCCATTCGCGCGACATCAAGGTCGTGATGGATATGATTTTCAACCACTCGGGCAGCAACCATCCGTGGTTCAAGGACCGTCCGACCCGCGACTGGTTCAACTTCCCCGACGCGTTTGTACAGACCAACTACCGCCTCTCGACCCTCCACGACCCCTATGTCAGCGACTATGACAAGGCGCGCACCGTCGACGGATGGTTTGTCGAGTCGATGCCCGACCTCAACCAGCGCAACCCGCATGTCATGAAATATCTCATCCAGAACTCAATCTGGTGGATTGAATCGTCGGGAATCGACGGAATCCGCATGGACACCTACCCCTATGCCGATTTCAAGGGGATGGCCTCGTGGATTGACGCGGTGGAGAAAGAATACCCCCACTATAACATCGTGGGCGAATGCTGGTATGGCAACGAGGGCGGCGAGGCTTACTGGCAGCGAGGCTCCAAGGTCAACCCCGACGGAGACCCCCGACTCCCCTCAGTCATGGACTTCGTGCTGTCAATCAAGGCCCGCGACGCCTTCTCGGGACAGACCGACCGACTGACCGGCCTGAACGAAATCTATGACCACCTCGCGCTCGACTACCTGTTTCCCGACCCGCAGAAAATCCTTACTTTCCTCGACAATCATGACACCGACCGGTTCCTACTCGAAGAACCCGACTCGCTCGGGTGGTGGAAACAGGCCATAGCCTTCCTGCTTACCTCGCGCGGCATTCCGCAGATTTATTACGGCACCGAGATTCTCATGAACGGTTCAAAGGAGGGCAGCGACGGATATGTGCGCCGCGACTTCCCCGGCGGATTCCCCGGCGACAAGACCGACGCGTTTACACGCGAAGGTCGCACCGAGATGCAGAACGAGGCGTTTGACTTCATGAGCAAAATTCTCAACTGGCGACGCGGCAACAAGGTCATTTCCGAAGGGTCGCTCAAACATTTCATGCCCGAAAACGGTATATATGTTTATGAGCGCCGACTGGGCGACAAGCGCGTCATCGTCATGATGAACGGCAACGACACCCCTGTCACCACCACGATGGAACGCACTCTTGAAATCCTGCCCATCGGCACGACCATGCGCGACATGCTGACCGGAAAGGACTTTACCGTCGGGGAGGAAATGACATTCCCCGCCCGCGCCCTGTATATTCTTGAAAACTGATGAAACGAATAGGAATACTTTCCGATACCCATTCCTGCTGGGATGACCGCTATGCGGCCCATTTCAAGGACTGCGACGAGATATGGCACGCGGGCGACGTGGGCGACATCGGCATCATCCGCCGACTTGAGGAGGTGGTGCCGGTCGTGCGCGCCGTGCGCGGCAATATCGACCACGGCGACGTGTGCCGCCGCTGCGGTGAAATCGAGCAGTTCACCGTCGAGGGACTGAACGTGTGGATGACCCATATCGCCGGCTACCCGGGACGCTACAGTCCCGGCGTGAAACGGCTGCTTGCCGAAAACCGCGTCAACATCATGGTCGCGGGCCACAGCCACATCCTCAAAGTGATGCCCGACCCCGAACTGGGCCTGCTGCACATCAATCCCGGCGCGGCCGGCTACCACGGGTGGCAGAAACAGCGCACCCTCGTCAGGCTGACCCTCGACGCCGGGACCATCAGCGACCTCGAAGTAATAGAACTGGGACGCAGAACCCAATAACCCTACCCAAGATGAAGAAAACAGCCATTTTTACCGCCCTGCTCGCCGTCGTCGCAATCATGACCGGCTGCAAGACAAATGAAAACAACTACCGCGCCGCCTACGAGGCTGCCGTCAGCCAGCACGAAGAAAACTCGGGGGTCGACTCGACCATCTATGCCCGCATCCGCAACCAAGCCCGCATGAGCGACCTTGTCGTTGACGGCGACTCGCTGCCGCTGCGCACCGAATACATCGGCTATACCGACGGCGGCGGGGCCTCACGCGAGACAATCAAGCGTTACAACGTGGTTGTCGGGCAGTTCAAGCAGGTGTTCAACGCCAAGGCCATGCGCGGCCGCCTCGTCGAGAAAGGCTACGAGGCTGTTATAGTGAACACCCGCGAGCCGCTCTACTATGTCGTGGCGGCTACCTGCGCCGATCCGCAAGAGGCTGCCGCGGTAATGAAACGTGTGAAGGGCGACAAATCACTCGTCTTGAAATCACCTCTCCCTTTCATCCTGCAACCCGCCCATCTCGCACGATAGCCTCCACCGCGCTCCGCAACCGGGCCGCCGGAGTGGCGCCGGGATAATCGGTTGTCGCATATACAGCCGTGAAAAGATTGAACGGAGCGTCGGAACCGACACGGCCTCCGACAGCTATAACCGGGATACCGCGCCGCAGTCCCTCGGCGGCGAGTATCCCGGCTATTTTTCCCATAGCGGTCTGCCCGTCAACCGACCCCTCCCCAGTTATTATCATCCCGGGGGCGTTGTCCCACAGCCGCGACTCGCGGATTATCCATTCCGCACCAAGCGCGCCGCGACTGCCGGGGAGCGACATCAGCGCGCCGCCCAGTCCACCACCGGCCCCGGCAAACCGGCTCTCGCCGAGACCGGCGACACGCGCCCAGTGGCGCAACCCTTCCCCGAGGTCGGCGACGTCGGCCTCAGTCGCTCCTTTCTGAGGAGCAAAGCTCAGTGAGGATGGTTTTCCCGCCTCATCGACAAGCGGCACATCGACATCGCTCAGAACGACAACCGGAGGCAACGGAATCATCATCCCCCTGTCAATCGCCTCAATGCGAGACAACATGCGCGGGGTCACCGTCTCTCTTATTTCCACTCCGTTACAGTCAGTCAATCTCGCGCCGAGAGCCTGAAACATCCCGGCACCGCCGTCGCCGGTTGAGGTACCCCCTACTCCTATATATAGCGTCGCCGGCTTGAGCCTCAGCACGACATCGCGCAACAACCGCCCGAAACTCCACGACGAGGCATCCATCACCCGCGGCTCGCCGCTCAGCAACTGGAGCGACAGCACACTCGACGTATCGACAGCCGCCACACCCGACACCGGGTCGTGCCACACCGTCACACCGCCGCCAATAGGCTCTGACACCGAATTGAAAGCCTCAAATACCACCGGCCTCATCCCGCGCAGCCGCGCGACACATTCAGCCGTTCCTTCGCCACCGTCGGCCATCGGAAAAGCCTCGGCACGATACCCTGCCGACAACAACGCTCCACACATCACATCGGCCGCCTCGACAGCCGTCAGTGTGCCCCTGAACTTGTCGGGCGCGACAATAATCCTTTTCATGGCGGCAAAATTACACAAAAACCGCCAAACTCATTAAAATGAGATGGTTGAAAGTGCTAAAAAACATCAATGACAGCTAAAAAGTATTGACAAGATTTGCGTATGACGAAAAAAATTGCTTACTTTGCAGCCATGTTTGGTGGCTCATTGCTTGAAAGTGACTAAAAATGATGCATTTAGTCACGATATGAGATGTGTGATGCCGGCCACAAAACCGCAACAATAAATAAAATTCAAGAGATAAAAACCAACAGCCATGTCAAAAGTTTGTCAAATCACAGGCAAGAAAGCGATGGTGGGCAACAATGTGTCGCACTCTAAGCGTCGCACTAAACGTAAGTTCAACGTCAACCTCTTTACCAAGAAATTTTTCTGGGTTGAGGAACAGGCTTGGATTGTCCTGACCATCTCAGCCGCCGGTCTCCGCACCATCAACAAGAAAGGTCTCGACGCAGCTATCAAGGAAGCTGCTCAGAAGGGTTATTTAACTGAAATCAAATATTTAGATATTCTTTAAAGAAGATGGCAAAGAAAGCTAAAGGTAATCGCGTTCAGGTCATCCTCGAATGCACCGAACACAAGGCAAGCGGTATGCCCGGAACATCGCGTTATATCACAACCAAAAACCGCAAGAATACAACCGAGCGTCTGGAGTTGAAGAAATACAACCCCATCCTCAAGAAAGTTACTGTTCACAAAGAAATTAAATAAACTTGACTCATGGCAAAGAAAACCGTTGCATCTCTGCAAAAAGGCGAAGGCCGTACCTACAGCAAGGTTATCAAGGTGGTTAAATCACCCAAAACCGGCGCCTACACTTTTCAGGAACAAATGGTTCCCAACGATGCCGTTAAGGACATCCTGAAATAATATACCCCTCCTTACACAAAATAACGCGGGGCCGCATGTCAATCCACATGCGGCCCCGCGTTTTTATTTACAATGTCACCCGCCTGTACCCCGACGGGATACCCTCTTGCTAATCCTTGTAGGAGGCTGTTTACTTAACTAAATGGCAAACTGAGCCCGCAGGGCGATATCGTGTTAAACCCCGTATGAAGCGCAGCGGAATGCGGGGTATCGGCACTACCCAAAATAACTGAGCCCGCAGGGCGATGTGATGGTAACCGACTCATTACCATCACATCGCCCTGCGGGCTCTGATTTTAGAGAGCATCTTCTTTTGACCACACGCTGCCCGTGCCTTTAGGTGCGGGCAGCGTGTGGCTAACGTTGACACGCGGCCATGCCGCGTAATCGGCGGCGATGCCGCTGACGATAGACAGCGGCGTTAAGTTAGTGACATTGCGATATATCGCGCCCCTACAATTCGCATTGCAAACTGAGCCCGCAGGGCGATGTAATGGCAATGAGGGTATGGCAGCCGCGGAGCGGCGGGGCCATGCGAAACCCCATGCCTCGGCATGGGGAGAAAGAAGGAAACAAACGAAAAAGCATCGGAGATGCGAGTCTATGGTTGCGACCACAGGTCCACGTCTCCGACGTTGTAAGTCCTTGGACATCCTCCTCTCCCCAAGCCGAGGCATGGGGGAGAGAAGAAAACAAACGAAAAAGCATCGGAGATGCGAGTCTATGGTTGCGACCACAGATCCACGTCTCCGACGTTGTAAGTCCTTGGACATCCTCCTCTCCCCATGCCGAGGCATGGGGTTTCGCATGGCCTCGCCGCTACGCGGCTTGTCGGACCTTTGTGGCCGTGTCGCTCCGCGGGGTAATCTTTAATCCGGCCGGAATAGCGAGGGTTGCGATAGCGCGACCCCCGAAAAGATTTCCCATCATTTTTCAGAAGGTGTTTCACCTTTAAATATATCAAAAAATCCCCGCGCGGCATAGAATGGCCGTGCGGGGATGTAATTTCAATTAAAATTTCAGAGGGAGGGTCAGTCGCCCATTGTGCGGAGCAGCTCGTCGTTGTCGGCGGTGCGCTCCATGCGGTCCTTGATGAACTCCATCGCCTCGATTGAGTTGCGGTCGCTCAGGAAGCGGCGCAGAATCCACATGCGGTTGAGCGTTTCGGTGCGCAGCAGCAGGTCGTCGCGGCGGGTGCTCGATGCCATGATGTCGACGGCGGGGAACACGCGCTTGTTGCTGAGCTTGCGGTCGAGCTGCAGCTCCATGTTGCCGGTGCCCTTGAACTCTTCGAATATCACCTCGTCCATGCGAGAGTTGGGCTCGGTGAGGGCGGTGGCGATGATGGTGAGCGAGCCGCCGCCTTCGATGTTGCGGGCCGCGCCGAAGAAGCGCTTGGGCTTCTGGAGGGCGTTGGCCTCCACGCCGCCCGATAGTATCTTGCCCGACGTGGGCTGCACTGTGTTGTAGGCGCGGGCGAGGCGGGTTATCGAGTCGAGAAGTATCACTACGTCGTGGCCACACTCCACCATGCGCTTGGCCTTTTCAAGCACGATTGACGCAATCTTGACGTGGCGCTCTGCGGGTTCGTCAAAGGTCGAGGCTATGACTTCGGCGTTGACGCTGCGGCTCATGTCGGTCACCTCTTCGGGACGCTCGTCGATGAGCAGAATCATGATGTAGGTCTCGGGGTGATTCTCGGCGATTGCGTTGGCGATATCCTTAAGGAGTACGGTCTTACCGGTCTTGGGAGGAGCCACGATGAGTCCGCGCTGACCTTTGCCTATGGGCGAGAACATATCCACTACGCGGGTCGAGAGATTGTTGGACGAACCGCCGGTGAGGTTGAATTTCTCGTCGGGGAATAGTGGGGTGAGGTGTTCGAAAGGCACGCGGTCGCGGATAAACTCGGGGGAGCGGCCGTTGACCTTGATTACATTCGAGAGGGGGAAATATTTTTCGGAGGGCTTGGGGGCGCGCACTGTGGCCTCGACTATGTCGCCGGCCTTGAGGCCAAACTGCTTTATCTGCTGCTGGGTGACATAGACGTCGTCGGGCGACGCAAGGTAGTTGTAGTCGGCAGAGCGGAGGAAACCGTAGCCTTCGGGCACGATTTCAAGCACTCCCTGTGCCTGGATTATGCCATCGAAATTATAACGGTCCTGAGGGTTGAAACGCTGCTGGGGCTGCTGCATGCCCTGCTGCTGGTTCTGACGGTTTTTCTTGTTCTTTTTGCCCTGTCCGGGCTGAGGCTGTTGCTGTGCCTGTACTTGCCACGGCTCGGCGATGACTATGGGAGCTGTTGCGGCAGCGATGGCCGCAGCTGCGGCTGCCTCCTCTTTCTCGCGCTGTGAGCGCGGAACGAATTTCTTGCCCTGCGACGAGGGGAAGAATGAGCCGAGGCTGGTGTTGGCGCTGGGGCGGAAATCGCGGTGCTGTCGCTGCTGCTCGGGCTGTTGCTGCGGAGCCTGTTCGCTTTCGTCTACGGTCTCGGGTACCATCGGCTTTTCGGGCTCCTTAACAGGCTGAGGCTCGGCTGCTTCGGCTTCCTGGGCGGTTGTCTCGTGGAGGATGGGTTGCGGCTCCTCCACGGGTTGTGCCTCGGCCTGTGCTTTTGGTTTGCGGCCGCGGCGCTTTGGTGCCGGTGTTTCGGCGGGAGCGGCCTCGGGAGCAGCTGGAGCGCTTTCGGTCTCGCCTGTTGTCGCGGTGGTTTCGGT